>CAYWNG010000036.1:10313-20313 GCA_964458685.1 uncultured Pirellulaceae bacterium | reverse complement strand
GCCCGCCCTTCGCATCGAGCCTCGTTCTGACGCTTGGTTGAGTTGCATAGCCCTTCCTGTGCTGAAGGTTCTCTACTCTTAGCTTCGCCGATGCATCTAGGAAAAGAACCCGCTAAAATGCTTGATGTAATCGGAGAATCGCTATGGCTGTTCGAATTGATCCGCGAGTCGATTTCGTTTTCAAATTGATGATTGGTTGCCCCAAGCATACCCGTGTCACAGTTCATTTTTTAAATGCGTTACTGAAGCTCAAGGTACCTATTGTGAGCGTCACGATACTGAATCCACTCGTCGGCAAAGATCGCTCGGAAGACAAGATCATCATTCTCGATGTCTTGGCCAAAGATGCTGAAGGACGCGTCTTCAATATCGAAATGCAAACGCGAATTCCGCTTTCCTTTCCGAACCGCTTGCTGTACTACAACAGTAAGAACTACGTGCGACAGATTGAGGATGGAGACGGTTACGAGAAACTAAATCCAGCGATCAGCATTTGCCTGGTTGACAGATGCATGTTCGACCAACCTGCGCAAGCCGATCGATGGCACCATAGTTTCCGGTTGCGATGCGACCAGTGCAGAGATCTGGTGCTCACTGACAACTTCGAATTTCACATATTCGAGCTTCCTAAATTTGTGCCAAGTAGCGATAATGTTAGGGACTTGCGTGCTGACGAGAAGTGGCTTTACCTGATCAAGGAAGCGGTCAATTTTGCCCCGGAAGAGTTGTTGGAGCAGTTCGTTGAGCCTGAGTTTTGCGAAGCCATTGGAGTGTTAGAGATGATATCGAAATCACCAGATGATCTACAGTACTACGAAGACCGGCTAAAGTTTCTCCGCGACGAAGCCGCCAAGCTCGGCGCGGCTCGTGAGGAAGGACGTGTAGAGGGTGAAATCATGGGAATTGGCAAGGGGGTGCACCTCGGGAAGCTTGCCGGCAGAATTCAAACTCTACAAGAACTCCTTGGTGAACAGGTTTCGCTCGACGAAGAGTTGCTTCTAGAAAGCGCTGAGGCGCTCACGAATCGATTGGAGTCGCTGCTTACTCGGCTGAAACAACGAGGTTAACGATCGCCGGGGCTCTTTGCTTGGCGGAACATTGTTATTGACTTAACCACACAACCACGACAACCCGAGGTAGAGTTCTGACAGAACGCAGAAGTCCACTGTTGACGGAGTCTCTGTGAATAATGGCCTACAACAAAGCTCTGAGCATTGAAATTAGCTTTCGAAAAGTTCTGTGATGGACCAGCTTGCAAGGCCAAGGAGTTGGGTTTAACCCCTCCCCCAACCACTAGGAATCTAGGGTCGCATTCTGGCGAAGCCTGCCGTCAGAGATTACCATAGGGGGCGATTGTTGATGGTCGTTCGACGACTCCCGCCAGATTTTCCCTCCTCACTAAGGTGACTCTGATGTTCTTTGCATCCGCCTTGCGCAAGTTTGTTTGCGCCTGCGCCTGTTTGTTCGTGACAGCCTGCTTGGCTCAAGACTCCATCGAAAAAACTCCACAATGGATCTGGGTCGGCCAAGCCAAAGATGATTCGCAGATTTCCGTTCGCAAAGTGATCGAACTCAAGGCTGGAATCAAACAAGCGATTCTGATCGGTACTGCAGACAATAAATGCCAAATCACTGTTAACGGCAAAAATGCTGTCCGCGGAAATTCGTGGGAGCAACTAACGTCAGCCGATGTTACAGCGAGCCTTACGCCCGGCAAGAATGTGATCGCAATGAGCGCCACCAATGAAGGTGGAATCGCTGGAGCGATCGCCTACCTGGTTGTGCGATACAGTGATGGTTCGCGAGTCGAGTTTGCCACGGATGATTCTTGGAAAGGCGCGAACAAAGCGGCTGACAAGTGGCGACAGGTCGACTTCGACGATTCCAGTTGGTCGAAGGTTACCGTACTGGGTGCCCTGGGACAACCTGGTTTGGCTTGGAGCAACGCAGTCAATCTAGTTGCACTTAAAGAGGCGGCGCAATCGAGCGACTCGGGCGAGTTCATGCCTGTGATTGCCGAGAATGCGAAAGTGCCTGAGGGCTTCAAGATCGAAAAGATCTACAACGTGCCTCGATCCATGGGCTCGTGGGTTTCACTCACCGTTGATCCCAAGGGACGCTTGGTCGCCAGCGATCAAGGCAATGCGGGTTTGTTTGTGATCACACCGGGCAGCAATGGTCAGCCGACGAAGGTTCAGAAGATGCCGGTCGAACTCTCTGGTGCGCAAGGCTTGCTGTATGCCTTTGATGCGCTGTACGCAGTGGTCAATGGTGGGCCTGGATCTGGCTTGCACCGCTTGACGGACACCGATGGCGATGGGCTGGTCGACAAAGACGAACATACGATGCATCTGGATGGTGGTGGAGAACACGGGCCTCACGCAGTGGTGCTTTCGCCCGACGGAAAGTCGTTGTTTGTTTGTGCGGGCAATCACACCAAGCTGCCTAAGGTTGTCGACAGTCATATTCCACAGAACTGGCAAGAAGATCACGTCCTTCCACGTCGCTGGGACGCTAACGGTCACGCCGCTGGTATCCTTGCTCCTGGTGGATGGATTTGCAACGTCGACCCAACTGGAAAGAACTGGTCCGTGTACAGCATGGGCTATCGCAATCAGTACGACATCGCCTTTAATGCCGATGGCGAGCTATTCAGCTACGACGCCGACATGGAATGGGATTTTGGTTCTCCCTGGTATCGACCAACTCGCGTGGTGCATGCTACTAGCGGTAGCGAGTTCGGATGGCGCAGCGGTACAGGCAAGTGGCCCGAGTATTACGAAGACTCGCTGCCTCCAGCGGTCAACATCGGTCCAGGCTCTCCGGTTGGAATTGTCTTCGGTTATGGAGCTAAGTTTCCTGCCAAGTATCAGAAGTCTCTGTTCATCTTGGACTGGACCTACAGCACGATCTACTCAGTCGAGCTCACGCCAAGTGGATCGACCTACAAAGGCAAGTTCGAAGATTTCGTAACAGGAACTCCGCTGCCGATGACCGATGCGACTGTCGGCGCCGACGGTGCACTTTACTTCGCCGTTGGTGGTCGCGGAACTCAATCTGCCATCTATCGCGTAACGTACGTTGGAAAAGAGCCAACTGCGCCGGTTAGCGCGGCGAGCCCAGTGGCCAAGACAGCCCAATCAGTGCGTCATAGTTTGGAAAAGTTCCACGGTACCGAAGCCTCGAAAAAGCTCACCGATGCTGACATGAAGTTGGTCTTCAAGCATCTCGGCGACCCAGATCGATTTGTTCGATACGCAGCGAGAATCGCTCTCGAGTTCCAACCTGTTAGCAAATGGCGCGAGCAAGCGATGCAGCTTTCAGAACCGCGAGCCGTGATCAGCGCGATGTTGGCGCTGGCGCGACAAGGCGAGGCTAAGGACTTGGATGCTATCGCAATCAAGTTGGGAAGTTTGCCGCATCAAGATCTAGATGATCAAGCCAAGCTAGCCGCGTTGAGAACGTTGCAAGTAGCCATCGCTCGTCGCGCCGAGGCTGGAGTCAGCTTGTCGCCACAAGTGCGTGAAGGTGTGCTGAACTTGCTTGAGTCTGCTTACCCAACTGGCTCGTACCAAATCGATGCCGAGATGGTGCAGATTCTTGTGAAGCTAGAATCGCCGGTAGTTGTCGAACGAACCTTGGCGATGATGTCCAAGTTGGGCAAAGAGCCAGTTCCAGACTGGGGCTATTTGGTATCTCGTAACGAAGGCTATGGAGGAACAGTCGGTAAGATGCTCGAAGATATGCCACCAAGCCGTGGTATTCACTTTGCCTTCATGCTGCGCAATGCCAAGACGCCTTGGACGATCGATCAACGCAAGCAGTATTTCCAATTCTTGATCGACGCAGCCAAGAAACCGGGCGGCGCGAGCTATGGCAAGTTCTTGGATCAATTCCGTGACGATGCCATCGCAACGTGCTCTGCCGCAGAGAAGGTGGTCTTGGACGACTTGATCAATCGATCTCTCGTCGCTCCACCGTTCGATTCGACTCCGCCTAAGGGCCCAGGACGCAAATGGACAACCGAAGACGCTGTGGCCGAATTGGGTGAGAAGCTAACTAAGCGCAATCACGCAGCCGGCCGCAATCTGTTCCACGCGACAAGCTGTGCCAAGTGCCATCGTCTAGGCGGCGAAGGTGGTGCCATTGGTCCCGACCTATCGACTGCGGGCAAGAAATTCTCGCTTACCGATTTGATGGATGCGATCGTTCTTCCTAGCAAGGCTATCTCGGATCAATACGGTTCACAGCAGGTGTTGACCGCCAGTGGTACAGTCTTGGTTGGCCGCGTGGTCGAGATCAACAACCAAGTTCACGTCTACACGGCTGACGCAAATGCCAAGCCTGTGGTGTTGAACAAAGACGATGTTGAAGAGATGACTCCGTCCAAGGTATCGCAGATGCCTGAAGGATTGGTAGATACGCTTAGCAGCGAAGAGCTCAAGGATTTGATCGCTTACATTCTTGCTGCCGGCGATCAACGCAACGCGGTCTACAAGTAACTCGTCACTACCTGCCAACGGAACCTTTTCATGTTACGCCAAAAAATGCTACGCCGTATCACCGCAGTCGCTCTTGTGCTTGTGTCATTCTCGGCGATTCGAGCCGAGGACCCCAAGCCGATCAAAGCTCTTCTGGTGATCGGCGGCTGCTGTCACGACTATAACGGGCAGAAAGATCTGATCGTTAACGGACTCAAGCAGCGTGCTCATGTCGAAGTTGACGTGGCTTATGACTCCGACAAGTCGACCAAGCACATGAATCCAGTCTATGAAAAGGACTCGTGGGCCGATGGTTACGACGTGATCATTCATGACGAATGTTCGTCGGATGTTAAAGATCTGAAGGTGATCGAACGGATCTTGGCGCCGCATAAGAAGGGATTGCCCGCAGTCGTATTGCACTGCGCAATGCACTGCTACCGTTCGGAAGGCTATCCTGAAGTAACGCCTTGGTTTGAGTTCACCGGCCTACAGTCAACTGGACACGGTCCGCTCAAGCCGATCGATATATCGTTTGCTAAGGGGGCTAGTCCGATCACCGAAGGTCTAGGCGACTGGACCACGATCAATGAAGAGCTCTACAACAACAGCGCTGGAAAGCTGCTGGAGACAGCCACGGCTCTTGCTGGAGGCAAACAATTGGTTCCTCGCAAGGACGGTACACAAGTCACTGCCGAAGCCGTCGTGGTATGGACCAACAAGTACAACACGAATACTCGCGTGTTCGGGACAACCTTAGGGCATGCTAACGATACCGTCGGCGACGCACGCTATCTGGATCTGGTTGCTCGGGGACTGCTATGGTCGTGTGACAAGCTGAACCCGACTTATCTCAAGGCGAAGTAGTCGGGCGAGATTCATCGCTTTGCAAACAGTGTACGACGTAAGGCTTTGAGTTCGGACCAGCTTGAACGTTAGCTTCAAGGTTCGCTTTGCAACTCTTCAGCCGATCCTTCACTACGGGATCGGCGAAGACTGCGTCGGTGATGACCAGCGGAGAGCGAAGGGCTTTGGCGAAATGGAATGCCGTGCGAACGCCTTCCCCAAAATAGTCCAAGCGGCCATTCTGCTTTGCGATAAGAGCGCGGTCGCGATGAACGCAGACGGTCGCTGTGGCGCCATGGGACGCAAAGCGTTGTTCAGCTAGTCGACCGATTCCGAAGGCTGCTTCGATCGCTTGTTCTCGATCTACGAATGCAGCTAACAGTTCGCCGTTGTTTTCTTTGACCATTGCGCCGCCCACAGCTCGCAGGTATTCACTGGCCGATTCAACGAAGACTCGCAACAGTTCATAAGCCTCTTGATCGTCCAGGCTAGCGTAGACTCGATCGAGATCGTGAAGGTAGATCGCTAAGAACGTAGTGTCCTCAGTCAGGCATGGAACTTTGGAGTCGAAAACTTGATCGGGGAATAGTTCGCGAAAGAGCGGTGAAGCCGAGGCTTGCGAGGCAGTGACAACGCCTTGTCGAGGCACCGCGCGTTCGATTCGGACTAGACGAGACACTTCAGACTGATTGGACAGATGGAACTGCACCATGCCAGCTCGCAAAGATGTCGCTTGTCGTTCCTCGTGATGTTGGTGAACTGCAAAGTCTAAACGCGCCACATTGCTGGTACTCTGGACCGTGAACATCAGTGGATTGAGCGAACCGAGAGTGCGTACGAAGTAGTTGCCTGGTTCTAACGAGACCGACACGTCGATTGCCTCTCCCGCAGCGACTTTGACTTGCGAGACCACATGCGGCGCGTGCCACGGACCACCGATACAGTACTTTTCTGTCGTAACCTCGCGGATCTCGGGATTAACCTTGAAGACCAGTTCGACGGCATCGCCTGCGTTTGCTTGAAACGCGGTATCGCAAGCTTCGCAAGTGGCGTGCTGTTGAATTTGGTGCAACACAGGTACTTGTTGAGCAGCTACGCGACAGGTTGGACAGATAATGTCCCAATAGATGGAAAGCATGCCGATTTTCGCAGCTCGCATCGCTGTTTGTAGCAGACGCTCAGCATCTACACCAAGTTGTTTAGCCAAAACGTTCGGACGAATCTTGGCTAGCTCTTGCGACGGTGCTTCCCGGATATAGTCAACTAACGCTGTTGTACATTCGACATCCGCTCCAGCGTCGAGCAATTGTTGAGCGAGTGCGTCGAGTCGTTGCAGCCTCGCGGAACTCAGCTTGTTTTCTTTGCAGAAGTAGTCTCGAACCATCTCTTGTTTGGCTCGTTGCAACGACTGGTCGATGCGATTGTAGATGCGATCCAGCGCACGATGTCCCTTCCAACCCGCTTCAATGGTCGACACTACACGTCCTAGTGTATTCCGTGGCTCGATCTGTACAGTGTGAATGAGTCGAGTGCCACCATCTGGAAGTGTCTTCAGTTCCACCGTGTTCATAAACCATTTGAATGGTCCGCTGGAGAATTCTCGCAGTACTCCGAATCGCGAGCCTTCGATCCACTCAAAAGGATGTTCTTCCCATTGAATCTTGATACCACCCAGCTTAAATGAACCGAAGCGACGTAACCCACGAGTCGGATCATTCTCCGTCCAATACTGAACCGACGGTAGACCCGCCGCTCGATTGAGTCGCTCGGTATCCGAGACATGCGGCCACAATTCTTCAGACGAGCTAGTTAAATCCCAACAAAATTCACGTTTCCAAATCTTGCGAGGATCGAAAGCTGGCAGAAGTGGGTGAGCTTCAAAGGCGTTGGGTTTGCCTTCAAGAATCAAGTCAATTCGCTCGATTAACTGCGATGCATTAGCGATACGCTGAGCAGGCGACTTGGCCAACATACCTTGAACAAGTTCAACGGTTGGCTCACTGATCGAACTATTGCGTTTGCGGAGATCGGGAATAGTCGTGAAGCAGTGCATGGCAGCTAGCTTCATTACGTCGACATCATAAAACGGGACGTTTCCCGTAAGGAGTTCGAAAAGCATGACTCCTAGCGAGTACACATCGGTGGATGTGTCGATTTCAGCGCCGCCCTTGCACTGTTCGGGCGACATATAGCTGGGTGTACCAAGGAATGCACCCGCTCGAGTTAGCTCCATCGATTCTGATTGAACGACATGTCGCGCAATTCCAAAGTCGGTAAGCTTGACGAGATAGCTGCCCGCTTGTTGGATATCGACTGTGACACTGAAGTTAGAATCTGCCGTGGCTTTGGTGTCGCTGGATCGATTCGCTAGAAGAACATTCTCTGGTTTAACGTCGCGATGAATGATGCCGCGTCGATGAGCTTCTACCAAAGCGCTTGCCACATCACGAATCAACTGTAATGAATTGCGTTCGTCTAGTGGGCCACGACCGCGCAGCCAATGCTTGAGGTTTACTCCATCGACAAACTCCATGGCGATGTAGTGAAGATCATTGTCGAAGCCAATCTCCAGTAGCTGAGTCACATGCGGGTTTTGTACGCTCGCCAAAAGACGCCCTTCTTTTTGAAAGCGTCGTATGGCCTGAGCTTGATCCTTGCCGGTGTACCTGAGAATCTTGATAGCAACACGATTCTGTGTGACTGAATCCAATGCTGAGTAGACTTCGCCCATGCCTCCGCGTCCTAGAAGTCGCTCCAGTTGGAATCTTCCCAGTTTCGTTCCTTCAAGCTTAGCGGTGCTTAAATTCGCTTGAGATTCTTGTGCTTCCGTGGTGTCGTGCGAAGGATGTTCGCCATTTGGTAATGCGATCATCGGATCGCATTGGATGGTTTGATCATCGTAGGCTTCCGCTTCCTCGACTGCTTTTGAAGATGAAGCCGGTTGCTTTGGAGTTACTTCATCGAGGAAATCGAGCCATTGTTCGAAGCATGCCTCTTCATTACCGACTTCTCGCGAATTGACGATCAGCTTTCGTAGCAGCGTCAACTTCCGTCCGACAATTGCAGGCTGAGAGTCAGACTTAGAAAGTGCGAACTCAGCAATCGACGTGACCAACTGCACAGCACGGCAGACGTCACGTAGATAAAGTTGTTCAGCGTCGCAGTCCAGTGTTGTTTCTGGCTCGCAATAGAAGGACTCAAGAAGATCTAGATCGATAAGCTCCGCAGTGTCCTCTCGCAGTCGCAGCCGTTCTTTCGAAAGGCTGCCATGGTACAGTTTGGATAGCGAACATTCGCGCACTAAGTCGAGCAATTGCCGGCATGTTTGCAACAGTTCGTCGACGGTCGATAGCCCAATCCAGCTATCCAAGTTGTGATACGGCGGCGAGTCGATATCGTCCAGGACAACAAACGGCGTGGTAGCTTCCAGGTTGTAGCCTCGCAGTCTGGGCAAGCGGCCCAAGACTGCTTGAGTGAGACGCATCTTCTGCTGAAACTCGAAACGCAGGTCATCGACTAGCCATGGCATGAATACGACTTCGACCGATACAGCACTCGCTGCTTCGATTGCTTTGAAGTGTCTTGGCCAACGCGAACCGGTGGCTAGCTGTAAATAGGTCAATGCCGAAAGGTCGTAGCGATCGAATGTCGATCCGAAAATTTGCGGTTTGCCATCGATCAGTTGACTCGCAACAATCGGTGTTTGTGCGGATTGTTCGAATGATGAGCTACGTATGGATGGTTGCATGGGTTTGCTCGAATCAAGTGGGATCTACCGCGATAAACAGGCTAGAAAACCTACTTTTCCCCGGCCCGCAGTACTCTGTGACTGAACGGATTGAGCGGCTTTGGAGGCAGATTGAGATTACGAATAGTCCGATTGTTCGGATTGCTTGGCCTAAAGCGACATAACTGTTTCGCAATGGCCAACTCGTGCATTTGCATAACACCTGTTGCGAAAGTTGTGTAGGATTGAGCGGGCGTTGAAGTCTCAGCGGCTTAACAGTTTCGTAACATTTGCTCATGTTTGAAGGTTCGTTCATGCGTCTCTTTTCTCGCAACAGTTTGTTGGTCTTCTCAGCGATAACAGTCTTGGTAGTTGTGTCTGGAAGTGGAGCTATCCAGCAAGCGACTACGTTGCTTCAGCAGATCCGCAGCTCCAACAAGCAGATCGACGAAGAGATGGTCAAGGAGTTAGGCGCGGATGACCTCGGAATGAAGAAGTACGTTTTGGCGTTTTTGAAAGCGGGCCCCAAGCGCGATCAAGATCCCGAAACGGCTGCCAAGCTACAGCAAGCTCACATGGCCAACATCGGAAAGATGGCCGAAGAGGGGAAGTTAGTTCTTGCAGGACCGTTCATGGACAATGGACCCTTGCGCGGAATCTACCTGTTCAATACGGAGAGTCTTGAAGAGGCTAAGAAATGGACTGAGACTGATCCTGCAGTACAAGCTGGACGGTTGGAGATGGAGCTTCATCCGTGGTATGGATCAGCCACGATGCAGTTGCTGAACGATCTTCACGGGCGAGTCCAAAAAAAGAAGTTTGGTGAGTAGGTTCTTATCTGCCGGAAAGAACCGGAGTGAACTGTCCAGTGCGTTCAAATCCGGGACTGAGGAACAAACCTATCGAAGCAAACATCGGTTGTCATGAACATCTGAATGTAGCGAAG
>CAYWNG010000036.1:2383-10213 GCA_964458685.1 uncultured Pirellulaceae bacterium | reverse complement strand
GAACAAACCTATCGAAGCAAACATCGGTTGTCATGAACATCTGAATGTAGCGAAGTCTAACGTGGTCAAACCCGGCAGGAGTTTGACCTACCCAGACACAGTGCGAGGCGGTTAGGTAGGTTCTTATCTGCCGGAAAGAACCGGAGTGGACTGTCCAGTGCGTTTAAATCCGGGACTGACGAACAAACCTATCGAAGCAAACATCGGTTGTCATGAACGTCTAAATGTAGCGAAGTCCAACGTGGTCAAACCCGGCAGGAGTTTGACCTACTAGGCTTAGTGCCGCTGAAATCGGCTTAGCGCTGGCGCATGACGAAACTTGGTGTCGGCGATAAACAGACCACCGGCTAGTTGCGATTCAGCTTGACGCTCAGCAGGCATATGCTCGACGGCAGTGGTGATGATCAGCTTGACCGAACCGTCTGGATGATCGATCAACAGCGGGCAAGTAGCTTGTGGACTGTGAGGCGTTCGCCAAATCGCCTCCAAGCTGCCATCAAGCAAGCTGTACTGGCGCGTCTCGCCAAAATTTGCCGGGTTCGGATTGTAGAAGCTTACAATAGCGCTTTGCTCATCGGGCGTAAGAACCATTCCATCTGGAACGGATGGTAGGTCCGAGAAATCGACTACAGTTTGGCAATCGCTGACGGACCCATTCTTGATATCCAAGCGATACCTAACCAACTTACGCGTTGGTGAGTCGATGTCCAAAAGATGCAAGTGCCCACCTGATGCGACAACGTCTTTGCCGTTGCTACAGATCTGATCATTTCTCAAGCGGATCAATTGTTGATCAGCTCCGCGAAAAAGATACAGGCCAGCCTTCTGGGTTTTGAACTCCAGATCTTTGCTTCCAAAGATCAAGTTGTCGCCGTAGCAAGTCCCATCGTTGATAATCGTATTAGTAACATCACTATCGATACCGCTGGCCAGCACGGTCCACGATCGGTCCGAGGTTCGGAAGAGTCCCAGCTCGCGCTCACAACCGACGACAAATTCGCCGTCGTTCTGCGTTGGCTTGGCAAAGCCGGGTCGGCCGGGCAAGTCAAACTGCTGGTTGGTGTTAGTATTCAGGTCAAAGATATTCAACGAGCCGTGCTTGGCATCAGCGCCATGCTGTATGGCTACCCAACTAAACTTGCCTGCTCCCAGAGCTGTTGGTCCCTCGGGCAAAAATCTCTGCTGAGGATTGTCGGGAAGAAAAAGCAGTTGAGCGTCGATGATCTTGGTCATGAGAGGAAAACTTGATGTCCGGAGTGCTGGAAAGGGGGCAACGCCAACAGGCTAACCGTAGTGGGATTGGGTGTCCAGCACGTCAGCCCAAACTTGAACGAAGGGCCCGTGCAAACTGTATCGCTGCGAATCGCTGCAAAGTGCCAAAGTCGTTCGGATTATAGCGATCAGGAAGGAAGGCTAGTCCGGGTAGATTCTGCCCGGTAGGCGAGCATTTTTGAAGAAATTACTCGTAAAATAGCTCTCCTGACGGTGATTTGCTGGACTCTGGCCTAAGAGGGGTGTAGTTTTGCTTGGTCTGTCTAGTGAAGCCCCTTGGGGATCGTGGACAGCGGCACATACCCAACTTCTGAATTCGAGAATTCCTCCCATGGCCAAACCTCTCATCTTTCGGCTCGGCGACGAAGACCTGGCGCTGAACATCAACAAAGTCGATCGAACGAAACTGTATGGATCTAAAGAGATCGAAGCAGTTGACGAACAGGAACGTGTTTGCGAACTGGCGACGTTGGCTGACGATGGTCACACAATGATCGGTCGCGGCGGAACGGGATTGCTATGGATCGATGCCGACGGCTGTTGGCGCGACAAAGCTGAGCTAAAGCCGGTGAACGTCCACGGTGAAGAGATCCAGCCCGTCGAGTCGTCCTTTGGTCAAACTATCAAGCTGTTCGATACGGCGACTTCAGAGTTCTACTTGGAGCATAACATCCGGTTGGTCTACCAAATTGAACCTGCCAGCGATGCCGTCAATCTTGATTCGTTGGCAAACGAGCTGCGCAAGGGAACGATCTTCTGTTTTCCTTACAGCTATCGCGGTGGATTGGAAGCTGATACGGCATTCTTACTGATGAATGAAGAAGATCAAATCATGTTGGCGGTGGGCAATCCAACCTCCATCGCCTACATCACCGTTCAAAGTCAAATTACCGTCGAAGAAGTCGCTGAAGACTCCGAGGAAGCGGAAACAGATTTGATGAGCTTTGACATGATCTAACCAAGGTTGTTTTCCAACCATGAGAGTCGTGTCCACTTTGATTTCAACATCCGTCAGACTTAGCAAGCAGTAGAGTAGTAGAAGAGTTATGGGTGAAATTAATCTATCGAACAATAGCGGAAGAGATGCGGTGGTCGCAACCAGCAGCGTCACATCGCTCAAGCAAATTCGCTGGCTGGACGATCAAGGTCGTCAAGCAGCTTCATCTCGGGTAATCAAGTCGACTTTGAATCACAGCTTAGAAGCGATTCTTGATGCTCAAAAGTGTGAGTTGGAGGCGGTTTCTCAACTGCTGATCGATGGCGATCCCGAGATCGACTTGCAAAACACGGGACGAATGCTCAGGGATACTTCGCGAGTCTTCGTTGATAAGGATCGAGGCATTGTCCGCAACGTTCGATTCTGGGAAGTGATCAAGAATCCCGATGGCACAGTGCGACAACGACGCCCCAGAGAGCTTGCGGCTACGAACATTTCCACTGATGTTCCGCTCCGGTGGTCGGGGATCTTCATTCCCAAGGACAAAGCTATTCGTAAGTTTGTTTTCAGTGGCAAAGCTCAGATCCAGCACATCAATGGTTTGACTTACGACTTTCTCTTTGCGATGGCCAAAGATCTTGAGCAAAGAAACTCACTGATGCTCTTGGGTGCTGGACCCAAATCAAATCAACCGCTGATCATGCGACGTGGAGGAACGCCCTATCGAGGCTTCTTGGAAGGCCGCACACAAGGTGATAAGTACTGCTTGTTGTTGCACTTCTCAAACTTGGAGCTCAAGGCACCCAAGTTAGACGCTAGTTCCAATAACGAGCAAGGAGAATAATGATGCCCGCAACACAACTGTTAGATCTTGGACGATTCGAAATCAAGCTGGGTAGCTACGCTGTTGGACCTGCCACTGCCGTCAACAACGCAATGGCCACAGCCATCGCGCAGGATTATCGTCGCGGCACCGCTTCGCGAATGATCCCGCTTGGCAAAGAGGACATTCGCTCGCGGATTCCCAGTAGCGATTTTTTCGTTAGCAAAAAGATCGATGGCGAGTTCACCGTACTGATGTTCGAAGAGGGCGTTGCCTACTCAATCAATCCTGGTGGAACTGTTCGTGTCGGTCTGCCATGGCTCGACGAAGCGGCTAAAGCGTTGCAAGCTGCTGGAATTAGCGTAGCCAGAATTGCTGGTGAACTTTACGTCGCCGATGAGCGTCAGCGCACTCGTGTGCATGACGTTTCCACGATCGCTCGAAGTCCTCGTACCGTAGACGAACTCAATAAACTGCGATTCGCTCCGTTCGACATTATCGAGATCGATGGCAAGCCTGCTGCAGAACACTACGCTGATACCTTCCAAACTTTGGAAAGCTTATTTGCTAAGACTACCATGGTTCAGCCAGTTCCGACGGAGATCGTTCGTGATACGGCTGGAATAGTACGCCTGTTTGAGAAGTGGGTCGAGACAGAAGACGCCGAGGGTATCGTTGTTCGTAGCGACGCGGCTGGTCTGTTCAAAGTCAAACCGCGGCACACGTTGGATGTTGTGGTGGTGGGCTTTACTGAGTCCACGGATGATCGGCAAGGCTTGCTACACGATCTCTTGGTCGCGGTCATGCGAGCTGATGGAACTTATCACATTCTCACTCGGGTTGGTGGAGGCTTTAGTGAAGAGCAACGACGACAGTTCCTTAGCGACTTGAAAGATATGGTCGTGGCCAGCGAGTATGTCGAAGTGAACTCCGACTACGTAGCCTACCAAATGGTTCGGCCAAAGTGGATTGTCGAGATCAGTTGCTTGGATCTCATTTCGCAAACGACGCGCGGTGGTAGCGTCAATCGGATGGTGATCGACTTCGATGCTGAGAAGGGCTACCAAGTTGTCCGCAGATTACCTCTAGCAAGCGTGATCTCTCCGCAGTTCATTCGACGTCGTGAAGATAAGCAATCGCATCCTGAAGATGTGCGAATCGCGCAGGTAAGCGATCGAGTCGAAGTCGCACAAATCGATGCTGACGCTAAGAGTTTCAAACTGCCCGTCACCGAGGTCTTACGTCGCGAGGTCTTCACCAAGTCGCTTAAAGGCGCGACGATGGTCCGAAAGTTTGTGCTGATGAAGACGAACAAAGAGACTATCAGCGACGACTATCCGGCGTACGTTGTTCACTACACGGACTTTAGCCCCAATCGCAGTGATCCGCTTCAACGCGATGTTCTCATCAGCAACTCGTTAGAGCAAATCGAACAGCTCTACGTTCGAATGAAGGACGAGAATGTGAAGAAGGGTTGGGTGAGTGTCTGAAGCCAACCTCGCGAAAGAATTTCTAGGCGGGCAGCCTCACCAGTCCAACGTGGATACGCCCGAGTTCCATGTCGGCGGTGAAGCTAACCCATGTCTAGAAAAACGACTTAACCAAAACACTGGAGCAAGCTGTTGCGATCCAAGTTTCGGTGCGGTAATAATAAAAGGCTATCTGCTCTTGTCTATCGGTTTTCCACAATTCTTTTTCCATTCTGGAAGGAAAATTTTCTGTAATCTACCAACCCAAGGGGTTTTCGAAACCTAAAGGAGCGTTGGATAGAGCTTTCCTGAGGTTTCCCTGGCCTAGCTGGCCCAATACCCAAGGCTGGCCGTCACGCCAAGCTACGCTTTGAGATCTCAAATGCTGCCGGGGATATCACTTTCTAACCATTTCTCGCTGTGATTCAGCCTGGGTGGTCCAGTCCTTCTCGCTCTCGCTCATTAGCGATCGGGTGCGTTGAAAGTCTAGTCCTTCAGTCTTCAAGGCGCGAGCTTACCAAGACTACGCAAGGTCTGAACGATCAGCAGCTTGACGCCGTTGACTGTTGCTTGAACCAATCTTGCAGACTCTTCGATGGGAGCGCCAACTTCATGATCGGTGCGAACTCTTCGAAGCTGGCATCGCTTTCGGCCAGCAGAGCTTGAATCTGGTAGTTGGTACTTGGTGCGATTTGTTGAAGGCCAGTACAAAACTCATTCCAGTCGCTCCATTGATCGTCCTGACAACTTGGCAACAGAGCTGCAAGAGCTACACAGGCCGCGTCCACAACAGGTGGAGAGACGGAAAGAAGTTCGTTCAAGTTAGGGTGTCGTTCGATAAGTACCGCGAACTCTTCAGGCAGTCGCCAATTGCGAACGAGTGCTGCAGCGGCTTGGGCATGATCCCAGCCGAAGAGCCCTTGTTCCAATTGAGACAGTCGCAATTTCTCGACGTCCCGACGTTCCAGCAACGACTCGTACTGCTTCGGAAGCTCTTTCAATAGCAGTGGGATAGCCATGTCTTGAAGCAAAGCGGCCGCGAACAGATCTTCCGCGTTATGCAGCTTGATCTTGCGACCGAGCAATCGCGCAAACACCGCGCGACGGAGCGAATCTTGCCAAAGCTTCTTGAGATCGAAGGGACCGAACTTGGGATCGGGTACAAGGCTGAAAACTGCACTCCACAGCGCAAAATTCTTGATCGTTCGCACTCCGACTAACGCTAGAGCCTGCTTGATCGAGGCGATCTCGCGCGAGAACCCGAAGTAGCTGGAGTTAACGAAACGCAGAATTTGACCCATCAACCCTGGGTCGGCTTCGATTGGTTTAGCATATTCCGCAGGACCGTTGCTGGCATCTTGAGAGAGTTCGAGCAGGCGGATCGCGGTTTGTGGAAGAGCTGGCAGTTGGGCTGAAGCCAACACCTGCTCGAGACTGATCTGTTGAACTTGGTCAGGCATAACACTTGAGCTTCCGGTCGGAGAAGCCTCGTTTGGGACAGAGGCACTTTGGCACTATCAGAAAGCTAGGACAGAAGTAGCCTAGGGGCAAACATCGCGAGCCTAAAAGCCAGAGCTCTTTGCCCTAGCCGCTTGAAACGAGCGATTGACCGTTGCAATCCCTACAATCTGCACGAAGGGCTATATGGAATCTTCCAGGTCCTCGACCTTATCTTCGTCTTCGTCTGACTCGCTAGTGGCGAACGAGAAGCTCAAGTGTTCGCCAATCAGGTCGGCGAGCCCACCGACTTGTTGAAACAGGAAAAAGACAAGCAGCGGGAAGCTCGCGCCCGCGATCGCGGCTAATATTGATGACTTGCCAGCACCCAACAGCATGAACCAAGCAACTATCGTTAGAGAAAAGAAGATAGCGCTCTTGAAGTAATACGATGCCCATGCTTCAGAAACTTCCTTCATGGATCGAGCCACATCTTTAGTGATCAATCCAAACAAGTTTCCGCTATCGAGGATTGAAAGCAGAAAAATTGGGAACAGCAACAAGACGCTAAACAGAACGCAGGCAAGGATAATTCGTCCACTACCAGCGCTGTCACCACCCAAGGTCCAGCCCACAAGAAAGCCAGGTATGGCAGACATGCCAATCGAAATCGCCACACACATCAGATCACCGATGTTGTCAAACATGTTAAACCCAGGCCAGTCAACGACCTTGGCTTGATGGTTGGCCACGGCTTCTAGTTGTGCGAGTGCAGCACTGATCATCGGAAGACCAAACAGTAGGCCTAGCAATGGTCCAGAGATGATGCAGAACAACGCGGCACCACGACCAAACTCGGCGTTATCTACATTGCTGATGCCGTATTGAATCAGGGCAAAAACAAGTGCAAAGACTAAGCTGTATCCAAAGATGAATCCAAGTGCGACCGGGTCTTTCAAGAATCCAAAGGTTCGCTGCAGGAAGTTGTTCGTATCAAAGTCAGCGATACCGTAACGATCTTCATCGCTAGTTTCTTTTTCGATGTCATGCTCGGCTCGTTCTAGCAAATCGTTGGTCAACTGCTTGCGCTGCTTATCGACAGCTTTCGTGTCTTGATCCGAGGACAGCGGTGAGCTGGTGTTGAATTGATCGTGTCGTTTAGCAACTTTGCTCGGCTTCCAATTAGCGGGCGGGCCAGGAACAGGGTACTTCGAAAAGCAGTCCGCGCATTGAGTCTGTGTGCCTTTAGCTTCGATGGCCACGTATTGCGCGGTGCCACAGATCGGACAAGCGATGCGATACCGGTCTTCAACCACATCATCGAAAAAGGCCATTGAATTAGCGTTCTTCGTGGGTGGTTCAAGGTCGGGTATCAAGGCATCCAGGTCGTCCAAATCGTCCTTGGGAGAATTGATCGTTGGCCCAGAGTTGAGTGGTCTTGAGTTGGTTGGCTTCGAACCAGTTGGCTTTGCGCTTGGCTTCGAGTTGGACGAATTCGAGTTGGACGAGTTGGTCGGCTTCGAAGTGCTGGGCTTGCCAGTCGTGTTGCTTGCTGGCTTGGCATTGCTTGCTGCTGCAGGCGAACTGGGCTCGGGTGCCAGCTTGGGAAGCAATTCATCATCAAGCATCGAAGCTAGATTGTTGCGAGCTTGACTGTTCGTTGGCGCGATCTCTGGAAGCAGGCTGTAGTCATCTTGCGAGGGTTGCGTAGCGACCGAATCGATCGACTGTCGTGACAAAGGTGCGACTTCGTTGGACTGCGGATTGCGCTCCTGGCGCCTGCGTTCCTCGGCGGCTAACTGCATTCGCCGCTTGGTCTCCTTCTCGTTGCGAATCTCTTCCGAGTCGCGATGTCGATCCGCTAGGTCGGAAATCGCCATGCTCTCAAGCTG
>CAYWNG010000036.1:0-2373 GCA_964458685.1 uncultured Pirellulaceae bacterium | reverse complement strand
AGGAATTGGTAGGCGGCTTGTTCGTGCTTGCCTTCTGCGTGCTTTCCTTTTTCGTGACACCAGAGTCGAGTGCATCTAAGGCCAGAGCCTCTAGATTGAGGTTGTCTGGGCTAGAGCCAATTTCCTGGGCGTCGTTGACCTTAGCAAAATTCTCATTGGCCAGCACTTCATTTCCCAGCGCTTCATCTCCGTGGGCTCCGTTAACTTTGGGAGATGTCACACCAGAGCCGTTGCTACTGGCTCCACCAGAAGAACTGAGCCCACCAGAAGAACTCGGTACGCGAAGCTCCGTAGAACAATTGGGGCACTGCAACTTCTTGCCAGCATGCTTGGCTTTGGCCTTCAGTCGCTTAGAGCAATTGCTACAACGAAACTCAATTAGGTTTTCTGGATCGCCTGACAAGTCGGACTCTCAGTGATTGACGAGTTTAGAATTGGGGTCGCTGGACGATTTTGTTGCTGAGAAGGAATCAGACTAGTATCGTTGCAGAATGTGTACGTTGAAAAGCTGCGTCGAGATTTGCTAAATAAGGAAAGTTCTTCGCGTCCAAAGATACTTATAATAGCGTCTGTGCCGCTGGCATCCACGGTTTTCATGGTAATCGAAAGTTAGATTGATCTCATGCAAGAGTCCGAGCCTCCGCAACTTTTACTGCCAGAAGCTGGTCGGTTGGCCGGGATCGATTACGGTAACGCCCGAATTGGCATTGCCACATGCGATCCAACGCAGATATTCGTGACGCCGCTTGAAACCTACAATCGCCGCAACCCGAGGTTGGACAGTCAGCACTTTGAGCAGCTTTGCAAGCTCGAACAGCTCGTCGGCTGGGTCATTGGTCTGCCGATCCATTGCGACGGGAACGAAAGCAAAAAATCGTCAGAAGTCAGAGAATTTGCTGAGTGGCTGACCGACCTAACCGGCTTGCCACACGCGTTTTACGACGAGCGATTTAGTTCGAAAGAGGCTCGCGTTCTGATGTACGATACGGGTTGGTCGCCCAAGCAAAAGAAGAAAAACATCGATCGACTAGCAGCGTATCTAATACTAAAGCACTATCTGGAAGCGAGAACAAACCGCTCGGGAACCGATAGAGTGGAGAACTTGCCTCTGGAATAACCACCCAGACGGCAGGAATTTGGATGGTTTGGCGAGTTGCCGTGGAGGTTCAGCTCCTTTTTTCCTAAAATCAGGTGCGGATTTGGGAGCTATTTGGAACTCCCGACCGCTTAGAAACATCCGAAAGTTGTCAGAAAGAACCGACCACCTTCTATTGGGGGTCTATGACGACAGGACTCGCTGGAGTCCTGAATGCACGCGATCTCTTGTGAAATTTCTCACATGGAATTGCTGTGTTGACCTGGGGAGATTGAATTGTGGCCTTAAGCAACAAACTAGAAGAACTGCTGAGTGGTTATCTCGATAACCAACTCAACGCAGACGAGTTGCGCGAGGTCGACAAGGCTCTGCAAGAAAACCCAGAGGCCCGCGAGCACTTGGAACGGTTGACCGCAATTCGCGGAAGCTTGAAGGCAGTCGCTGCACAAACCAAAGTCATATTGCCAGCCAGCTTTGCTCAAAACGTCATGGCTCAGATCGCCGCTGCGAAAGCTGCGGCATCTCCAGTGCAACTCCCCAGTCAAGTCCAGCTCACTCCAGCAGCACCAACCGATGATCGTTGGAATGGCAAGCTTGTGGCTGCGTTAGCCGGATTAGCAGCCATGTTGATGTTGGCTGTCTACGTCTCTAAGTACACTGGAACAACGGTCGACCCTGGCACGGGCACTGTTGATGTTGCTCAAGGTCCCAGCAGCGATCCATCACCTGAACGCATCGAGAATCCAGGGGAGATCAACCCTGAGAAGCAACCTTCCGAGAATCGTTTGGTTCGTCGGGATGACCTTCGAATTCACTACATCATGACCGTCGACGTTGAGCTGTCGAAGGATACCTCGACCAAACAATCGGTTGCTCCGCTGTTTGAAAAGTATGGTGTCGAGCTGATTAAAGGCGCCAAGCTAAATCGTGATATTGAGAAAGCACTCAACGATATTCGCGTAACAGCCGTTCCCGAGCAAGCTCCGCTTGATAGCGAAGTTTACCTGATTCGCGCTGCGTCATCGTCTTTGGATTCGATCTTCGAAACCATGCGTGAAGACAGAAAGAATTTTCCGCTTATTCGATTTGGTATTTCGTACGAACTGCCCAACGATCCCTTGTTGGATAAGTTGTCTTCCAAGGAAGATAGTGAGACCAGTGAACTCATGGGACAGCTAAAGCAGAAGAATGGTACCATAGCTCTTGGACAAGCGATTGCCGATGCCGTTGGTACCAATCCTCAAGTAACTGCGGATTTGAATTTTGCAACACCCTTG
>CAYWNG010000035.1:2264-20329 GCA_964458685.1 uncultured Pirellulaceae bacterium | reverse complement strand
CTCGAAGGCTACTTAGCGGATCTTGAGGCAGGTCGGCCCACGGATTGCGAAGCTCTCTACGCTCAACGTCCCGATCTTGCGGAGGTTCTCCGAGCCTATATTCCGAACATTGAAAAATTGCACATGGCGGGTGCCATGGCCGTAACGCCGGAATCAGAAAAAGAGGCTCAGCAATTTGTAGAAAGTCAACCGCCAACACATCTTGGCGACTTTCTCATCAAGCAAGAGATTGGCCGTGGCGGAATGGGGATCGTCTATGCCGCCCAGCAGCGGTCGCTAGGTCGCATGGTTGCGCTCAAGACTTTGCCGTTCGCGGCGCTCATGACGCAACAACAGGTCACTCGATTTAAAAACGAAGCGCAGGCGGCCGCTGGGCTTCATCATCCGCATATTGTTCCTGTCCATAGCGTTGGTTGCGAGCGAGGCGTTCATTACTTTAGTATGCAGTTGATCGACGGCCAGTCGCTGGATCAAGTCATCCAAGAATTGCGAGGCGAAAGTCCTCAAGCGGGTCTCGCAAATTTGACGCAGCCACCAGTAAGGACCTCGGCGTCTACCGTCGCGCAGCGTTTGTCTACCGCCAAGTCCATCAACAGTCGTCAGTACCTGCGTTCCGTGGCCTCGCTGGGACGAGACGTTGCTCGAGCCCTCCACTACGCTCACGAAAATGGTGTGATTCACCGCGACATCAAGCCTTCTAATCTATTGCTAGACAGCGAGGGAAAAGTCTGGGTCACCGATTTTGGTCTAGCTCGAATGTCGGACTCAACGAACTTGACAGTCACCGGCGACCTCATGGGGACAGCTCGTTACATGAGCCCCGAGCAAGCTGGTGGAAGAGCTCATGAAGTGGATTTTCGTAGCGACGTCTACTCACTTGGCATAACGCTTTATGAATTGCTGACCTTGCGAACCGCTTTTGACGGTGATTCTCGCGCAATCATTTTGGATCGTGTTGCAAAAGAGAGGCCGATACAGCCAAGGGAACTGAACTCCTCCATCCCCTTAGATCTTGAAACGATCGTATTAAAAGCGATTGAGCCAAGACGGGAGGATCGGTATCGTTCAGCGGATGAACTCGCCACGGATCTTCAGAATTTTCTGGATGGTCGAGCCCTACATGCTAAACGGCCTGGGTTGGGTGAGCGTGTTTTTCGATGGGCGGCGCGCCATCGAACTGCAGTCATGGTGGCAATCGGCGGACTGTTGCTCGCACAAGTATTCGTAGGTGGCGCTGCGTTGCTGTTAAGCTTGGAACGGAGCAAGACTCGCGCTGAAGCCCAGCGAGCGGAACTGGAGTCAGGCAGGGCGAAGGACTATCTCAGAGAAACTCAGCGCGTTGTCGATAACTTTGGCGCGATGGTTGATGAGCGTTTGGAGCATCTGCCTGGTACCAGTGAACTGCGATTAGAATTGCTCGGCGAACTCGAACAATACTATGAAGGTTTCCTCAAAGAGATCGCCAATGATGCTTCTCTGAAAGTGGATTTGGCTAAGACTCAGTTTCGCTTGGCTGCCGTCCATCAACGTTTAGGTGACTTGGATCAAGCTATTGCTGGATACAAAAGAGCGTTGGAAACGTTCACACAACTCACGGCTGCTGATCCTTCCAATTCCGACAGAATTAGTGATCTAGCGATATGCCACAACAATCTCGGTCAGGTCGCGGCAAAGCTTGGCGACTCGAAGCGGGCCGAAGCAGAGTACAAACTTGCCATTGAAAAGTACAAGCACTTTGCAGAACTCAATGGAGGTAAACTGTCAAGTGGATACGGTCGCTGTTTGATGAATTACGGATTGTTGTTGATTGCCAACGACAGCCCCCAGGCCATTGAGACATTGAACCGAGCGCAGGAGATTTTGCAGCGGCTTGTCTACAACGCGCCGGAAGACATGTCGTTGCAAGATCAGCTTGCCTTGTGCGAGAATAATCTGGCATCGATCGTCATGAAAACCGATCTCAGCAAGGCGGAGAGTCTCTTGCGCCGCGCGATCGATCGCTATGCAACGATGAATGAGCGGAATCCTTCATCGATCGAACATCGAAGTGATCATGCTTTGGCGCTCGGCAACTTGGCAGCTATTATGGCTCATCAGGGTAAGTTCCCAGACTCGCTCGAATTGACTAAGCAAGTTGTGCTTACTCGCGAAAAACTTGTGGACCTTGAGCCGAATATGGCTTCAAGAATTGCCGACTTGGCAATTTCGCAACAGCAGTTGGGCCAGATTGCCACTTCACTGGGAAGCAATGACGAGGCGCTCGCGGCTATGTTGGCTGCCAATGGTTCTTTGTTGAGACTAGCTGGCAAAGATCCTAAGAACTACCGACTGCTTGGCGACCTTGGTAGAAACTTTAGCAATATTGCGACTGTCCAGGCACGGCTAGATAAGACTGCTGAAGCTATAGACTCATGCCAGCGAGCATTGGATTATCAGCGTCAAGCTTTGAAAATGCGACCGGAAGATTCTCAAGACAAGGCTTTACTCAACCACTATACCCAACAATTGGCGAACCTAAAGTCGTTAGCACCTGCTACAAATATTCAAACGGAAGATGCCCGATGAAGCGAACACGAGAAAAAGTTCGAGGCTTGAACTGGTCTATTCGTCTGGAAAGGCTAGAAGATCGTTTGCCGCTTGACGGCGGGCTTGGCGCAATCTCCCAAAATCAACTTCAATCGATTAACTTCGATTATTTGCAGATTCAATACGGTCCCTGGACAAACCTATCGTCTGCGGCCACGAACTCTGGTGCGAGCGCAAGTTTTGGCCAGCCCTCCTACTCATTCGATACTGCTTCAGTAGACCTAATTTCGGTTGGATTGAATGCAGCGGAAAACCGTTCTAGCGAAAATCTTCTTAGCGAAGTCCTTAATGTAGTAAGAGATCGTTCGTTGACTTTGGCTGAATCAAGTGGAACCGGATATGTTCCAATACCCAATCCGATCATGATTCCACTGCCAGACCCTACTGAATTGATTGCCGTCTCTAAGCCTATCGATTGGCCAAATTTTAATCCAACAAACGAACCTACACAGATTGCGAAAGTGCTCGAAACGAAAGCATCGAAGGCAATTGAGCGGCCCGAGAGTCAAGATGAGTCCAACCATCGCGCGGTAGTTTCAACACAGAGCATTCTCGAAAACGTTGAGATCAATTCAATTGAGTCAAGCCCTACCATTATTAGCGAACGCGTCCCAACATCCATAGAATCCTCGCCCAAGCAGCCCATGGAAAATGTTCGATCGGTTAACTCAGAGCCGATTGCTCAAACACGCGAAATCCGTGCAAATCGTATTTCATGGGACAGGTACTATGAAAAAACTGATGCAGCCAACGATCGCCAAGAGCTACGTTGGTCCACAGATGAATCGGCGAGTGCCACCCGCCAACAAGTGATCTCGCAATCTTCGGCGCTGCTTGCCATTGTTGCGAGCAACACATCGAAGTCCTCCATGTCGAACAATCCATCGTTTCAGGATGCTGACCCCGACTTGGTGGAACCCAATACACGGCTTGTCTCGCACATTCCTAATTTCGAATCGAGGCCTGCAGACTTAGAATCCAATCCCCCGGCCGTCGCCGACAATTCGAATGGCAAGTCTAATGGCTCAGTCGAAATCGGAAGCAGCCTGAGCACTAACGACGGGCGGGAACGTCTACATTCCAGTTGGGGAACTTACGTCCTGGTCTTGGTAGGTATGACACTTTCCCTTGCCTCCTCGGAAACTCGAGAGATCCCCTCTGAACCAGAGTTGCTGACGTCGAAGAAAAGCAGACCTTTTCCCTTTGGAAAAGAATCGATGTAAGCCCCCAAAGCTTGTGTAAGCTTGCACGAACTGTGGCTAGCTATAGAAACACTCAGTTTCGTAGAACTTCTTCGTGACATCAGATGGCAGATTCGCTCTAAAGAGTATGAGCCGAAATCAATCTTAGCTATCGAAGGTGACACGAATGTTAGGCATGAAAACAAACCAGCGTTTGGATCAAAACAATCTCAAGAGTACGCTAAGGCGAGAGCTTCGACTCGAATTGCTAGAAGAACGACGAGTCTTTGACGCTGAACCTGTCTTCTATTTTTCGCCAGGGACTGTTAGCATGGCCGAGCAGCAAGCGCTGGCTGTCTACCAATCCAACAAATCGATTTGGAATGCAGTTCCACAAGACTTCACTTTGGAGAAATTCGATTCTGAAGCCGATGCGAGAGAGCAACTGGCGAAGTTAGCTGCTGATTACTGGGACGAGATCTTCGGTGAGACGCTGAAGCCCGACCGCTGGGCTACACAGGTTCCACAGACATGGTTCTTTGGCTCTGAGGGATCTGTATTCACTACGGATCGCGCTATTTCAAGCGCAAGCTTCGATTCACTCGAAGTCGTCAACAGCTTACGCAGTTCGTCGAGCCTAACCAATGAAATGCAAGTGGGGCTTACGAATGCACAGATCGCTGGCGTTGATGAACATGATGTCGTGGAAGTGTCGAGCGACGGCTTTCTATTTGTCAGTCAGAATAGCAGAATCCAGATATACAACACAAAGAATAGCAGTGGGCCAAAGCTTGTTTCCACCATTGCGCAAGACGATTTTGTCAACGGTCTTTACGTTGTTGGGAACCGTCTAACTTCGATTTCAGGCAACAGCGTCTCAGTCTATGATGTTGCCAACAAAGAGGCTCCTAAGTTCGTATCGAGCTTCAAAGTCGGCAGTTGGATTCACTCTTCACGGCTTGTCGATGGATCATTGATCCTAGTGACTCAAGACGCCATACAATTGCCTCAGCCTAAATTGATGTCGAACATTCAAGGCGGGCAAGCGACACCAAACTCACTTGGTCGCTTCGAATCGAGAGAAGAGTATTTGGCACGGATTTCACCAACCATCGTCGCGAGCTTTTTGCCAAGTGTTTCTGTAGGTACGGAGTTTGAGGCTGCGGGAACTTGGGAAGATTTGATCACAGGCAACGGAGGGATGTTTCAACGGGCGGTAAGCATTATCGCCATTGATATCGATGCCGAGACGCCTAAGTTGCTAGATACGGAAAGAATCATTGGAGTATCGGCTGATACAATTTACGTAGACAACGATTCTGTCTATCTCGTAGATGGAACCAATGCCAGAATGAATCGCGAGGCAGCTTCCGTCGTCTTTCGTACTAGTATCGAAGACGGAGGCGTGGATGTCGTAGCCGACGCTTATGGCAACTTCAGAGGAACAGTTCGCAATTCGCGAATGATGGACGAATTCGAAAACGACCTGCGTTTGATAACTGAATATCAGAAATGGGACGGAACGCGATCGACCAATGTGATTGTACTTCGCGAAGACGATGGAGTTTTGGAGCAGATTGGCAGCCTCCGCGATATCGCGGATGGTCAAGCTGCGTTGGCTGCCTACTTTGATGGCGACCGAGCTATCGTTACAACTGGCGAAATTCAAGACTTTCAGTTCTTTGGCTTCGATCCGCTTCACGGTATTGACCTTTCTGATCCAACCAAGCCTCAAGAACTAAGCGACCTAGTTATTCCAGGCTTTACGACGCATCTACAGTGGGTCGACGGGGATCACTTCATCGGTGTGGGACACATTGAGGAAACGCCTGGAGATTGGAGAAGGCAAATCACGCTGTACGATGTTTCTGATCTTGCCAAGCCGGTCGTACAGGCAAACTGGAAAAGTGACTATTCGATCGTTCCTGAATCGCCCTTCAACATGTTAGATCCACTAACAGTGAGCTTTGATCAAGACACGGGAACATTAGTCTTTGCAGAACGCTCAGTCCGAGGGCTTAATCCTTGGCTAATGCCATTCCGCCCCATGGACCAATCGACAATCTTCATATCAACTCCTATTTGGATTGACCCATGGGTAGTACCCAATCAACCACAGGAACCTGGTGTTCAAGTCTTCACGGTGGATTCAGAGTCCAGCACATCGTCGCTGGTACGTCAGGAGTCCATTACACTCGGCGAGCGAGCGAGACGCGGGTTTGTGCTTGACGGTAAAGTGATTGCGATCGGAGAAACGAAGGTTGTTTCCCGACCACTCAATCAGCCTACTCCGAATCAAACTGATGAAGAGGAGGAAGAGCAAGGGGATTACGATCAGAACAATGCTCCAGGATTTAGTGATGCCAAGGCTAGTCTGTCGTTGGTTGCGAAAGACTCCAGCGGAGCACTGGTCACTAGTGCAGCAGTCGGCGATAAGCTTTGGATCGAAGTGAGAGCTGATAATCTTGAGCAGAATGACAAGGGCGTCTTTCAAGCCTTGGTAGACATTCAATTCGACCCAGCGTCGATCAAAATAGTTGGTCAACCAGAAGCGTTAGGCGGCTTCGAGAATTCGTTCTCGCCTACTATGACGGATAATGGAATAAGTCGGCTGGGAGGATTCAATAAATCACTTCCCACCATCGGTCCGGGGCCAAACTCAGTAGCTCGTTTTCAGATTGAAATCCTGAAAACAGGTACGGTTTCGATCTCTGTTAGTCCAACCAGTACGACCAGTGAAGCCGTTTTGGTTTACGGCGACAATGGTAAGTTGCGTCGAGAGAACATTAGCTCGCAGAATCTAAGCTTGATAGTTGAATCCGAAGAGGAAACCTCGGAAGAGTCAACTCCCAACACTGACGTGAATGCTGATGGAAATACAACAGCGCAGGACGCATTGCAAGTCATTAATCACCTTAACGAACACAGCAACGGGCCGATCACTTCAAAGTCGATCAACCGAAACTTGGATGTCAATGGAGATGGATTTATCTCGCCGGTTGACGCGCTGCTAGTTATTCAGGCTGTCAATGAAGAAACACTGGCACGGGCAGCGAAAAATTCTCGACTTGCTACACCGGCGGGCGAGTCTTCCCTTTCAAAACCAGACTTCGTCACACATGACGCGGTCATGGCAGCTTTCGATGTCGATGATGTCCAGCGTCGCAGACGTTAACAACCAGGACTTATGATGATCTACTGCCATTAGCCCATTGCCGGAGATTGAATGGTCACTAAGCTTGTGAGAAGCCAATTCTGAGATCGCTTTCCCAGAAAACGACTCGGCTTCCTCAGGTATTTGTATTCATTCGCACTCCAGCAAGGACTATTTCATGAAACGGCGGTCGCTGTTGTATCTCCTGTCGACAGTTTTGGTACAGCGATTGACGTCGGCTCCGCTACAGGCTCGATCAATCGATGCAGAAAAACCACAGACAAAGGTCCTGATAGTCGGAGCGGGCATCGCTGGTCTGGCGGCTGCTCAGAAGCTTCAAGCTGCTGGCTGTAAGGTCGTGGTTTTGGAAGCGAGAGAAAGAGTCGGCGGACGTCTTTGGACAAGCCAGCAATGGCCAGACACGCCAGTCGACATGGGTGCATCATGGATACATGGTGTTAACGACAATCCATTGACTCGGCTAGCCGATCAAGTTCAGGCTGTCAGACTGGAGACAAGCTATGATCGTAGCGTCACCTACTCTTCCGACGGCGAGGAGCTAACGGAACAGCAGTCAAAGCAACTCTCACGCTTGCAAGGTCGTCTGCGCAAGGCACTACTAGCCGCCCAAGACGCTTCGAACGATGTTGCCATTCAAAAAGTTGTCGACCGTTTAGCCAACGAAATGGAAGCTGATCCTGAAACGGTTCGCTTATTGAACTTCATTGTCAATAGCGAGATAGAACAGGAGTATGCCGGGAGCGCAAAGCGACTTTCCGCTCATTGGTATGACAGCGCCAAGACGTTCGATGGAGAAGATGTGCTGTTTGCCAAGGGATTCAAGGTCATCGTCGATTTACTCTCCAAAGACCTGGATATTCGTACCGGTGAAATTGTCACGGATGTCGATTGGTCGAACGGCACGACGGTACGAGTGATCACTCGCAAATCCGAATTCACCGCGGATAAAGCGCTCATAACTCTACCGCTGGGTGTACTAAAATCCGCAAGCGTCAAATTCACTCCAGCGCTACCTGAAGCGACCGCAAATGCCATCGCCAAACTAGAGATGGGTGTGCTCAACAAATGCTACTTGCGGTTTAAAGAGGTGTTCTGGGAGAAGAATGTTGACTGGCTTGAGTTTATTCCGCAGCGCCCGGGGGAATGGACTGAGTGGGTTAGTTTTGCAAGAGTAGCCAAGAAACCGATCTTGCTAGGATTTAACGCAGGAGAACGCGGTCGCCAGATCGAAGCTTGGAGCGATCAGCAAATTGTTGATAGCGCGATGGAGACACTTAGAGGTGTATATGGCGACCAGATTCCAGATCCAATAGACTTTCAGATTACACGTTGGGCCTCAGATCCATTTGCCCACGGCTCCTATTCGTTTAACTCTGTTGGTTCACATCCGAAGATGCGAAAACAACTGGCTAAGCCTCACCGTGGGAAACTCTACTTTGCTGGCGAGGCTACTGAACAAGATTATTTTGGTACCGCACACGGTGCCTATCTATCCGGCATTCGAGCTGCTGACGAGATACTGGGATAACCGATGTCGAAACGCGGTGGAACTGAAGAGCGGAGGAGATGTGTGATGAGTTTACAAGTACCTAAAGCCATCGAACTAATCTTAATGCCGATGATGGCTTGGATTTTGATCAACTATGGTTGGCAGGCTAGTGCTGAAGATGGTGCTCTAGCTGGTCATCGGCATCGCGTGCTGGTCTCGACGGATATCGGTGGCACTGATCCCGATGACTTCCAATCGATGGTCCATTTACTGGTCTATGCGGACCTATTCGACTTGGAGGGATTGGTCTCGTCGCCATTCGGCCCTGGACGCAAATCAGACATACTCACAGTCATCGATCACTACGAACGCGACTACGCGAACCTGAAGAGCTATTCCGAGAGGTATCCCACGGCTGATGCATTACGAGCTATCACCAAACAAGGTGAGACCGAAGAAGCCAATTCAACGGGCGTTGGCAAATCGACGGAAGGTTCGCAGTGGATCATTCAGTGCGCCAAGCGCGATGATCCTCGCCCTCTCCACGTACTTGTTTGGGGCGGCCTAGAGGATTTAGCTCAGGCTCTTCACGATGCTCCAGAGATTCTTCCCAAGTTACGAGTCTATTGGATTGGCGGGCCGAACAAAAAGTGGAGCGTCAATGCGTACAACTATATCGAGCAGAAACATCCCAAGCTGTGGGTCATCGAAGCTAACGCAACCTATCGCGGTTGGTTTGTAGGCGGCAACCAGAATGGTCAGTGGGGCAATCAGGGGTTCGTCACTGAACACATCGCTGGGCACGGCTCGTTGGGCAATTACTTTAGCATACAGCTCAAGGGCACGATCAAGATGGGCGACACTCCTTCGGTCGCTCGTCTTCTTAAAGGTGATTCGGAACATCCCGACAAGCCGAGTTGGGGCGGGCAGTACGTCCGCATTTGGGATGACCGTAAGACCGTTTTCAATCGCTTGACCAGCGAGGCGGATCAAGTGGAGGCGTTCGGAGTCACTGAGTTTGTCTTGCCTAAGCCTGCTGGATACTCGTCGCAAAACTCGGCCGCTATGACCTTCAACGGAGGAGTACCCAAGTCCATCGGCGCGATGGAAGGCGATGTCTTGCGATTCCGGTTTTCGCCTCGCGATGCCAAAGTTTGGTCGTATGTCATTGAGAGTGACTTTGCAGCGCTCGACGGCCAAAGCGGAAAATTCGACGCAGTACCGCCGCCTCTAGATCGAACCAAGAAAGCCTCGACTGCTCATCCCAACTGGTGGATTGACGATCCCGATCCAACCGCAGCCGAAGGAGTCCATCCAGGCGCCAAGAGCGTGAGCCGCTGGCGGGAAGATTTTCTAGGAGACTTTGCCAAGAGAATGGATCGCTGCCAAGCCGCCAAGCAACCCTAGCCATGCCCATTCCGGTAAATCACTTGCTTTTGGGTTGATGCTTTCTCCACCGACGCCAACTAGAATCCAAGTCTACTCTAGCACCTCTTTTCTCGATTGGGCCAACCGACAATGAACCAAAAATCTACAAACACACTCATCATAAAACTGGCCCTGTGTTTATGCGTCATCGGGCTGTGCTTGCCGCAAACTGGTTACGCCGATGGATTCTCAATCAGTTGTGAAGAATCACAAGTCACGATTGAGTACGATGGAAAGCTCGTGACCCGATATCACTTCCGTGACAAGGATGCAAGAAAGCCTTACTTTTGGCCGGTCATTGGTCCTAAAGGCAAGTCGATGACTCGGGCCTATCCCATGAAAAAAGTGGATGGCGAGCAGCATGACCATCCACACCATCGCGGCGTTTGGTTCGGACATCAAGGCGTCGCCGGTACCGATGTGTGGCTTGAGGAGGCGTCGAAAAATTACAAGGGCGACGAGCAGCAGAAGTTCCTCGCCACTTTGGGCGTTATTGCTCATACCGCCTTTACCGAAATCTCGGCTGACAAGAATCGGGCTGTCATTCGTTCGCGCAATGACTACTTGGATTCCAACGGTAAGCAATTGATGGCCGACGAGCGAACTATGACTTGCCAACAAGTCAAAGGACAATTGATTCTCGACTTTGACATCCAACTAATTGGTAAGTACGGCGATGTTGAATTGCAGGACAAGAAGGATGCGGGCCTAAACGTTCGGGTACCAACGTCGATGTCGCTAACCGAGGGCAAGGGACACATCATCAACAGCGCTGGTGATCGGGATGTCGATACTTGGGCGAAGATCGCTGAGTGGGTCGATTACAACGGTCCCGTCGATGGCGAGCACTTGGGTGTAGCCTTTCTCAATCATCCTTCCAGCTTTAGATATCCGACTCGCTGGCACGTTCGAGACTACGGACTATTCACTGCCAATGCGTTCGGTCTACAGAGTCTTGAGCCAAAAGCCGAATCCGGCACCTTCACATTGAAGAAGGACCAAGCCGTCTTGCTCAAGCATCGAATCATCTTCCATGAAGGCGACGAAAAAGCCGCTGGAATTGCAGAAGCTTATCGAGCTTACGCTGATTCGAAATCAAACGAACGATAGCTCCCCAACACCCGCGAGCTTCACACTCAACAATTTCTTCGGGGAACAAAGCTGAAATGAGCTAAACAGAAACGCTCGAGCCTGTGTGCAAAACTCACGCTTTTTTGAGTCTAGCGGCGAATTTCTCCAAGAGTTCGTAATTGCGATATCGCTACAATAATAGAGCTGGCTCGCGAAGTGACTCGACTTGCGTGGACCTGTAGCGATATGAACCTTCGCCCGAGGACGACTGTGCATCAAATCAGGTTTACAACGAAATCAATTCTTGCAGCGACGACGGTCATCGGCATCGTCGTTTCCGGCTTTAGCGGCCTGATGGCACAATCGTTTTCATTGCTCGCGCAGAACCTGTTGATCTTCTACATCAACGCGGCGTTGATTCTGATGTTGGCAATTGGTATCAGCTCGGCGTTAGGCCAGAATCGCGTTGCAGTCGTTGTGGCCACTGCTTGCGGATTCGCAGCAGCTTCGCTATTGGTCTGGGGAGTAACGCTCTTCGAAACCCGGTTCAGAAGCTTTGCAGGCTTACAAATTTTAGCCCAGATACCAATCGTCTTTGCCATCTCGCGTAGCAACCTACTTATTCGCGAGGAGAAGTTGGCCTTAGACGATCAACCGCACTCCAGTCAACGATTGAAGGAGTTCGCCAACGAGAATTTTGCAAAGCACGATTCGGCAACTTGAGTGACTCAAGCGCTTTGATCGCGTGAGTCGCGGTAAAAGTGGCCACTAGGAGAAGCATGACATAATGTCGAGTTACTTTCCGTAGGGATCGAGCTCGTACTCGACAGTTTTTTGTTCACTGTTAATGGTGATCGAAATCGGAGTTTTCCCAGGATCTGCGTACTTGGAACTGATGCGAGACTTCTTTCCATTGGACATATCAACCCAGTCTCCTCCTTCACCAAGGTAATCATCTTTCATTGGCCAAGTGTCGGTGAAGGTAACTTTATGGCTTCCAGGAACGACGCCTTCAAGATCTGCAGCGTCCATTGTTCGCAGAGTAAACGATCCAGAAGCATCGGTTTTGGCTCGGGAATTTGGACCGTTGTCAGGCCAGAACTCCACCACTATGAACTCAAGTGGCTCATTTGATCCCTTGAGCTTCACCGTGCCAGTTACTTTTGTAACTGCCGGACCTTTACTGCAACCAACGACACATGCCAAGGCGATCAATGAGGCGATGCAGATTCTATTCATCGATGAATGATTTCGTAAGAGTAACATGGCCGTAGTAAACGGTAGCGTTGAACGCTACCGTTTTCTCTAGTTCTAACGATTCTTCAAGCAATCCAACAAGGCGATCATCCGATCATGTTAGTTGCTAAGTGGCTCGCTAACCTCGCCACCAGAACGAGTACCATACGCACGCAATACGATCGCTGAAATGGTTTGGCTCATGAACTGAACAGAACCGTCAACAAGGGCAACGTTTGCACCGCCAGCATGCATGCTACCGATCGAGTTGATTCGATTGTCGTATAGCAGTGGGTCGGCAAAGTCGGTACAGTTTCTGTGCTGGTAGTTGATGGGAACCCCGGTTGCCAGGAAGAGGTTTCCTTCCGCACCAAACCAAACCCAACCCCAATTCCTAATCATCGTCGAGCTTCCCGTAGTTGGAGCACAACTGTCGAAAATCGGGTCATGGAATTTTCGTTCGGCGAGAAACAGAGTGTTGCTGGTACCGTCAGTATTGTCTTTCATACCGTATGCAATATTCCGATTCCACATTCCATCTGCTCGGCCCGCCGATGCAGAGCCCGCGCTTCCAGGCGGACGTGGAACATCAGTCCCTGGTCCAAAGGGGTTCCACAAAGATGGTCGGGTTGCAACGTAGCCAGGATATCCTCGTGTTCCGGCGACAGCATAATAATCACCTCTTCCATACTGACCATTAGAAGCTGCTGCATGGCTCTCATTAAGGCCTGTGCCGGGATTGGATGGACACTGCATCGTTGGAAAAAACTGCCTGAAGTACCAATTGCCGACCCAGTCCGTAGTGGGATTGACTCGATCTCGACGATTGATGCCCCAGTCGAACCCGCCCCCGTCGAACTGCTGGTACCATTCATGCAGGGCAGTCTGCTCCATAAACGGCAACACTTTCCACATCCACCCATATCTTCGGAAACCAGCAGGATTCGGAGCATTCCATTCTGGGTGCCCCCAGCCCGATCCGTTTTCTCGCCGCAACATCCCGATTGGAAACTTCTTGAAAGTATCGTGATGATTGTGATTAGCTAAAGCCCATTGCTTTAGATTGTTGCTGCACTGCATTCGACGCGCAGCTTCGCGAGCAGATTGTACCGCCGGAAGTAGTAAACCGACCAAGATTCCTATGATGGCAATGACAACAAGAAGCTCAACCAAGGTAAATCCTCGGTTCGAATAAGACGTTCGCAACATACGCATTCTCCACGGCAAAAGTGAAATACCGATAGATACCCAAGAGAATCCCCTTAAGTCCGTCTTTGCAGACGATATCCATCCATTATTGCATCTAACGATCAGTGAGTCGTTCGCGAAAGTTCGCGAGACTATTTTGTTCTCCGCCCCTCAAAGAGATTGATTTTGGGAAGGAACCACAACCAAATGAGCCAACGCTTGGTTGATTGTTGCGGATAAACAAGCAGAATACAACCCAGAAACACCGCCCGATTACGAGTCTGGTAGTTTGCACGGCTGAGTCAACATACGATGAAATACTCAAACAAGAAGACAGCGTCCCTTTCGCTGGACTTGAAACTGCCATTGATCAAAGGTGTAGCTATTGTGCAAAGCTATTCCGCGTCTCGTATCACTTGGCATTCTCACAATTGCTATGAGTTATTGCTTTTGAGCGAGGGAGCTACAGCCTATGAATTCAAGGATGGAGCGGTTGCTGACCTAAAGGGTGGTCAGTTTCTCGTAATACCACCCAAGGTGATCCACAGAGGACTGAACAATGTGCGTAGTCCCGCAAGCCTTTGTGGCATCATGATTGATCCCCAGGCCGCGAATTCGACAAAGTTCACACCGTTCTCTACTGCTGACTTGGCCTGGATCAGAAGCAACTTGGAGGAGGATGCTAGGCATGCCCGAAGCATGAGCATTGAACTTCGCAGCTTAGTAAAGAAGCTAAGAGCTGAGGTCGAAAATTTTGAGAGAAGCACGCGGCAATCTGTACTCAGCTTAAGACTAATCCTGTTTCAGATTCTAGTCGAAATCGAGTCTTGCAGCTCCGATCCAGCCTCCTGCAGCCCTGCGAGTACCGTTGATCTAGCTGTCAAGTTCATGCGAGCAAACCTCAAGGAACCAACCTCTTTGCATTTGGTAGCCAAGGCAGCAGGATGTAGTCGTTCAAGACTGTTTACCATCTTCAAACAAGAAACTGGACTTACTCCCAACGATTACTGGCAGCGACTGAGGATTGAAGAAGCATACCAAAGAGTACTGTCCACTTCCGATTCCAATATCAAAATCGCCATGGACTGCGGGTTCGCGACTAGCCAGTATTTTTGCACCGTATTTCGAAAGTACTGGGGCGTTAGCCCAAGAGCTTGTCGCCTTCTCAATAACAAGTCACTCCCTCGCTAATGCAGTTGACTGGGACTGGGATGCCATGCCCGGTAATGACCCAAACGCTTGGCACGCTTAGAAGTCGGTATTTGGGAACTCTTTTGCCAATTCTTGAATAGCTTCTTTCGAAAACGACTTGTCCAGGTGAATGTTTGCGAAGCCATTACGAATTGCCCGTAAGTGAATCAGCGAATCATCGGTTAACTCAGGGCAGTTCGCAATTGTTATCGCGGATAGAGGCAGCAGACAGATTTTCGACAAGCGATCGTCGGACAATGTCGAGTTTTGCAGTGAGATGTAGAAGTGCCTTCCTTCGCCAGGCCCGATGAAGGTGAAGCCAGATGGCAGACTTCGAAGTGCAGGAATCGCCGCGTCAATTTGTGAATCATCGAGCCCATCAAGGCTCACCGTGTAGTCCCCCTGCAGGTCAAACGAGAGACTTCCACCACATTGCTCGACCACCGACTGGACAGATCGAAACTGTCGCATTCGAATTTGATACAAAACAAATGGGCATGCAGTCATCGCAAGTATCGCGATGAAGCCCAGCATCAAGAGTAGCTTTGAATTTGAAGAACGTTGCATGTTTCACCAGTCTCGATTCTGGCAACGGTAATCACTTGTCGCGCGCATTTCTTTCCAGACTCGCGTTGTACTGATCAAATAGTTGATCGATTTAAGATTCTCTTGCCCTCATTCTTTTGCCTTGAAAAGTGCTGATTAACTGTTCGGCTTTGGCAGAGAAATGATCATCAGCGTGAATTTCTGCATTCCTTTGCGGGCTTCGCGCCTTTGCGTGAGAATGGATTTGGGTCCGCGTTAGCGATGAGGGTTAACTGTTTTCCCGAGGCTCGCATCCGAGCTCGTTTCCGCCACAAAACCGGCAAATCGTTAATGTGTGCTCAAGAAACTTCGGTGATTGGCTGGTTTTGGCACCAAACGTGCATATTAGTTACTCTCGCGATACGATGATCTTGGAAACCCTCTGCTTCATCGCTCGCCTTTCCAACCTCGCTGCTTAGAATAGCCCGCTCGAAATCAGCAGAATTGAACGGTCGCCGAACCTTCGAATAAGATCCCAGCCATGAAAATCTCCATTACCCGAAAAATCCCTACCTCGCTCGCTCAAGCTTTGGCGGTTGCAGTGCTCACATCGAGCTGCGTTGCAGCACGGGCTCGACAAGATGAGCCAACCTTGGCGCCTCCAATTGAGACATCCATAGTCGAAGCGGAGGTCATTTCGACAACAGAAGAAGCTCAGCCGACTTCGCAGCCGCCGGCTGATGGAGAATTCGAGGAAATTGAAGGCGCCACGCCTTTGATGCAAGGTCCGGTGCATGAGGCCTTTGCAGAACGCTCCAACACCGAAGATGAAGATCCGATGGTGGTCTCCAAAGAACCACCACCGATGATCGATGAACAACCACCTGAGTATCGACCCGATGGCGAGAACATCGAGTGGATTCCCGGCTATTGGGGCTGGGACATCGCTTCGGATGATTTTGTTTGGGTCTCTGGAGTCTGGCGACAGATACCGCCGGGACAACAATGGATTCCTGGCTATTGGACTCAGATCGATCAAGGCTGGCGCTGGATCAGCGGATTTTGGATGGCTGAAGCGAATGAGCAGATCGTCTATCTCCCACCGCCTCCTCAAAGCATCGACAACGGCCCAAGTTCACCGGCTCCTGGGCCTGACCATTTTTGGGTCGCGGGCTATTGGGGCTACAACGCAAACAATAACTATGCATGGCAATCCGGGTATTGGCATCCTTGCCAACAAAATTGGGTTTGGGTCCCCGCGCGTTACATTTGGACTCCCAGCGGTTACGTATATCGAGCTGGTTACTGGGACTTCGAAGTCAACGATCGCGGGATGCTGTTTGCCCCTGTTGCGTTCCAGTCGGGATTCAATCGAGTCTATCGTCCAACTTATGTAATCGAAACCAGTCCACTTCTATTTGCGAATCTGTACGTTGCGCCAGGAGCTAGCTACTACTACTTCGGATCAGCCTACGCGCATACGACTCATCGCCCCTGCTATCCTTGGGTATCGTACTATCAACACGGATATGATCCGATATTTTCGTACTATGCCTATCAACAATCTCACCGTACTTGGCTGCGAGGCGTTTCATCGTTGCAGCATCAGATTGCAGCAGTGCCATTCTCTGGAATCGGCAATCGATTTACAGTCGCTGACCAACTGCGGCTAAATCGTGGGATCAATCCCGGTCAAGGACTCAACCCTGGCCAACCCGGCCAACTTGGTATTCCTGGTCAACCTGGCTTTCCTGTTCCAGGCCAACCTGGCATTCCTGGTCAACCTGGAATTCCAGGCCAAGCTCAGGTCGTCAATCCTGGCGGTCAATTGCCGGGCTCGAACAACATTCTCAACTCTATGTTTCATGTTGCATCGTTGACATCGCTAGCAGCAAAGAACAACCAGAGGGTAGACTTCAAAACACCGTTTGCAGTCAAGTCAGCGACTCAAGGCGCTCCAAACAACATTGCAAATGCGGCGCAGTTCAATGAGTTCTCCAAGAAGCGACGCGACCTGGAAGCAATGGTTCAATCCAACACAACCAATGTTGGTGATCCTAAAACACAGCCCACAGTCAATCCAACGTTGAAGCAAATTGACTTGGTTAAGCCTCAGGATAAGTCGCGACTTCCACGCGATCTGAAGATTGGCTCAGGAGTCAGTGCATCGACTTTTGCTAAGTCAAATGGCATTCCCACAAACTCGTCCACGGGTGTCAGCGGCTCGAATAACGCTAAAGGACAATCTGGAATCGGTTCCAATGTCACAGGCACAAACGTTGGTGGAGCCAGCGGAACGGGATCAAACGTTCTGGGCGGTGCGGGTGCTGGTGCGGGTACAAAGCCCAACAACTCGGATGCTAACAAAAACGGGAACCCGAAACGACAACGTGAAGCTCAACAGTTCTCGCAGCTTTTCGGTGGCAGCGATAAAGCTCCACTGGATACGAAACAACTTGAATCGTTGCGATCATCAGGGCCATCCAACAAGAATTTCGGCTCGTTGCCTGGAAATGCAAAAGGTGCAAACAACCCAACTGTGACAGGCTCACCAACAACAGGACAAGGCTTAGGAGGCGTAATCGGTAGCGGCCAAGGAAATGCTGGTAACACTGGCAACAGCGGCAATAGAAACCCTGGTCGAGGCAATACTCCTAGCAACAATAGTTTGCCGAATAACAACGGTGTTCCCGGCAACAAGTCACCTGGTAACATTCCCGGCAACAACATCATTCCCGGCAACAATAATAAGGCTCCCGGCAATAACAATGCTCCCAAGGCTCCAAGCAACAACGGCTCTGGTGGCAATGTACTGGGAGGCAACATCCTTGGCGGTGCAGGGCAGGGCGGTAACGCAGGTACTGGATTAGGCGGAAACGTTCTTGGTGGTAACAAACCAAACTCGGGTGGATCAGGCTTACCAGGTAGCGTGCCAGGTAGCGTACCGGGTGCCGTACCGGGCGGAGTGAAACCTCCTGCTGGAACTGGTGTGCCT
>CAYWNG010000035.1:0-2164 GCA_964458685.1 uncultured Pirellulaceae bacterium | reverse complement strand
CGTACCGGGTGCCGTACCGGGCGGAGTGAAACCTCCTGCTGGAACTGGTGTGCCTCAAGGTGGAACCGGTTTCAAACCACCCACAAACCCGCCTTCGACTGGTAGTGGCGGCGTGCAAGGTGGTGGCCTTGGAAATGGAGGAGTCTTTGGCGGTGGTCGACCCAATAATGGAAACCCCAATACTGGAAGCCCCACCACAGGCGCTCCAAAGACTGGTGCTCCCAACAGCGGCGCTCCAAAGACTGGTGCTCCCAACAGCGGCGCACCAAATAGCGGCGCTTCAGGCAGCGGTGCTCCCAAAGGTACACCCAACAATGGCGCTCCGAATACTGGTGGATTCAAGCCTGGATCGAATGGTGGCGGCCTAGGTGGTGGTGGCATAGGCAGTGGAGGTTTAGGTAGCGGCGGCCTAGGCAGCGGCGGCTTAGGCAGCGGTGGAATTGGTGGTGGTGGCCGCAGTGGCGGCGGTCTTGGCAGCGGTCTAAGCGGAGGTGGCAGTACTCCCGGTGGAAACATGTCTGGCGGCAACAAGGGCAGCGGCACGATCGGCGGTGGAAACACTGGCGGCAATCCCGGAGCAAACTCAGGCGGCGGTCGCAGTGGCGGAAATGGAAATCGCGGTGGAAACGGCGAAGATAAGGGCGGCAAGAAGTAGTTCGCCTGTTGTAACTAAAGAACGCGGGTAGATTGATGCAATGCACCTCGTCTAAGAATCGAAGCACCTTGTACCCATCTCCCGCAATAGGCAGTTCATGGACGGTCAACAACATGGCACCAGCTCAACAGCCCAGTCATCCAACTCGCTTGGCAGCCAAGCCGAACTGATTTGGAAGCGCCGACACACACTGATCGCCATTGTTGCTGTCCTCGGAATAGCAGCCTACGTTTGGTTTCAGTTTGTCCAGGGCAATGCGAGTTTGGCGAGCTGGCCATTGTGGATCGTCCTTGTGATTGGTGGCATTCCACTGGTCTCCGAACTTCTAATCAAAATGTTCCACCGCGAGTTTGGTTCGGACCTGCTGGCGGGAATGTCAATTGTCACAGCGGTTTTTCTCGACGAGCCGCTTGCAGGGGCGTTGGTAGTCCTGATGCTTTCCGGCGGCGAAGCTCTCGAGTCCTATGCGGTTCGACGCGCCTCTTCTGTCCTGGACGCACTCGCGCGACGCATGCCTTCGGTAGCTCATCGCAAGACCGCAACGGGCATGAAAGACATCGCACTCACCGAAGTCATAGTCGATGACTTGCTGGTCGTCTTGCCTCACGAATCATGTCCTGTTGACGGCGTGGTTGTCGAAGGTCACGGTAATATGGACGAAGCTTATTTGACAGGCGAACCTTACCAAGTCTCGAAATCGGTGGGCTCGGATGTACTCTCTGGTGCAGTCAACGGCGAATCCGCGCTGACTATCAAAGCTACGCGGCTACCGATCGATTCGCGCTATGCTCGTATCATGGAAGTGATGCAACGTTCCCAACAAAGTCGTCCCAAGATGCGTCGCTTAGGCGATCAACTTGGCGCGTTCTACACACCACTAGCTTTGGCGATCGCTGGTGTCGCTTGGCTGGTGAGCGGTGAAGCGATTCGTTTCTTGAGCGTACTCGTTATCGCCACGCCTTGCCCTCTGCTGATCGCGATTCCCGTGGCCATCATCGGATCGATCTCGCTTTGCGCCAAACGAAGCATCATCGTTCGCGATCCAGCCATTTTGGAACAGCTCGGCGGCTGCAAGACGATGATCTTTGACAAAACGGGCACGCTAACCTACGGCAAGCCCAACTTAGTGGAGCAGCACGTTGTCTCCGAAGCCGACTCAAAAAAGACATTGCAGATAGTTGCGAGCTTGGAACAGTACTCGAAACATCCGCTCTCCTCGGCGATTGTTGCTGCTGCGCAAGAGGCCAAGCTTCAGCTATCCAGCGTCGATGTTCTCGCAGAGAAACCTGGCGAAGGATTGATTGGCACTATCGCCGGTCACGAAGTGCGAGTTACCAGTACGAAGAAGCTACTGGCCGAGCAACCGCAAGCTCAAAGCCTTCTACCAGCGCCCACGGGAGGCCTGGAGTGCGTGATCATCATCGATGGCAAATACACTGCGACCTACCGCTTCCGCGATGAGCCTCGTTCGGAAAGCGCGTCCTTCATCGAGCATCTTTCGCCGAAGCA
>CAYWNG010000034.1:0-20495 GCA_964458685.1 uncultured Pirellulaceae bacterium | reverse complement strand
GTTTCGAGGCATCCCCGCTTCTTGCCAACCCAGCTCCCTTTTATAGCCAACTACGTTGAAATCCTGTAAAACTTAGTTGCGGTCCGCAATACAGCTTCGACTTGCTGGCATCGCTGGTTGATCGATCCAGTGAGCAGGTGGAATGGGGTTTTTCGAGTTATAAGATCTCCGACGATTCGACGGTGCATCTCCATTCGATTGGCGTCCCCGGATCGATCCCATGTGTCGTCATAGGGAATATCGGGGGCGCAGACAAAGAAGTGATCGTAACGCTGCCGAGCGTCGTTAGCTAACGAAATTAGCTGTGGGTGAGCCTGATCGTGGTAGTAGTACGAGAATTGCAGCGTAGTTGTAGCATCGGTGTCGATGAAGAGATATCGGTTGGCTTGTGGAATGAGCTTGTCCTCGCGCTGTCGATGTCCGAGAGCGATTTCAACCAACTGTTCGCAGGAGAGCCGACGCTCCGATTGATGTTGCTCCCAGTACTCGCGACCATATTCGGGCATCCAGACTGTCTGGTGTCGATTAGCCAGTTCGCATGCTAGAGTTGTCTTGCCAGTCGATGGCGCGCCGAGGAATACAACGTGAGTGATCAGATCGCGATAGACCGTTGTGGACAAGTATTGCCGATTGTCCCAAAGGTTCTCGCGTATTTGTGTAGCACTAATCGGAACGCTTTGTCGTTCAGGATCAATTCGTCGATCGACTGCACCCAGGCCTCGACTAACATGCTCGCCGTACGCTTCGCTGCTAAAGAAATGGGTGATACGCCGATCGCCAAGCCGCTTGCGGAGATATGCGTCGTGCATTTGAGTGACTCGCGGGTCCAACCCGGTTTCCGAAGGGCCGTCCCAGGCTTCCAAGACTTCGACTGTTGGGTACAGAGTTCGAATCCAGTTCGCGCGAACCTGTAATGGCGGCACGTCAAGTTCTGCGCAGTCATAGATCAAGACGACCGTTTGCTCCGTTTGTGCGAGCGACGCTTCGATCAGCCTTTGATGGCCTTGATGTAATGGTGCAAACTTGCCCAAGACTAATCCCATGCTCATGCGACGGCTGACTCCTTACGCTTTTGCTCAAGCAAACTGCTTCGCCACGCCCGATCGCCAGCAATGGCCATGACCAAAAAGAGTGCGTAGAGTATCGAAGTGATGTAAAGTTCTTTGAAAGCGAAAAGACTGATCGCAATCAGATCGACAAAGATCCAGTAGCGCCAGTTGTCGACATATCGCCAAGCCAAGAGCATCTGAGCCGTTAGGCTAAAGGCTGCGATACATGAGTCGGGGAGTGGGGACGATGCGTCGGTGAATCGTGACAAAAGAAATGAGTAAACTAGAGTCATCGCCAATGCAGCAGCGATGCATATGATGTTCCCCTTCATGCCCAGGCTGCGAATCTCGAGAGAATCATCTTGGCCATGGGTTGAATCAAACGGCGAGTTAGTCTGATTTTTGTTAGATTGATACCAAGCCCACCATCCGTACACTTGTAGCCCAGCGTAAACAAAGTGTAGCAGCATGTCAGCGTACAGCTTCGCTTGCTCAAATACGCTGATGTACAAAACGACTTGAACCAAACCCACAGGCCACGACCAATGGTTGCGCACGATGTAGAAATAGACCGACAAAGCGCCAAACAGCGCGGCCACAATTTCTACGTACGACATTCGTTCAATCCCGATGGTCAACCAGAGGCTACGTTAAAGACACAAGATTCTACCGTTGATCCGCTGGTTGTAGTAGTTCGCGTGACCAACCTGTGTTCGCTGCGATGTCAATTTTGTGCGTATAGCCGTGATGTAACTCGCTCGGCCCATCACATTGAATCAGCCAAGCTAATGCAATTGGGCGAGCAGTTAGGGGTCTTCAAAGCAGAAACTGGGAGACCCGTGCTGGTTTCGTGGCTAGGCGGGGAACCTTTTCAATGGCCGCAATGGCTAGAAGTCTCGCACGAGTTTTCCAACTGCTTGGGTTTACAGTTGGGAGTAACGACTAACGGACTTGCCTTGAAATGTGCCCGAGTTCGATCGCAGGCTCGGGAGCTTTTTCGTCAGATTACGATCAGCATCGATGGTTTAGAGGATCAGCACGATTCACTTCGAAAGGCGCCAGGACTTTTTCGACAGCTTTCAAAAGTAGTTTTGCAACTCGTCCAAGAGCGAGATTCACAAGCGACTTTACTACGAGTCAACACGGTGCTGACTCGAGGCAATATTGCCGCATTTCCCGATTTTTGTAAGGGGATGGCCGAGTGGGGCTTCGACGAACTGACATTCAATCCGCTCGGCGGCAAAGATCGCCCAGAGTTCTATCCAGAAAACCGATTACTGCCTGATCAGATCGACTTGCTAAAGTCCCAGTTGCCAACACTGCGCATGGAATGTGAAAATCTTGGTATGAAGATCTGCGGATCGCCGGCCTATCTTGATCGCTTGAGTGCTACTGCGAGTGGTAAGTCAATTCCGATCGCCGATTGTCGACCAGGAGAGGATTTCCTTTTTGTTGACGAACTCGGAAGAATCAGTCCATGTAGCTTTACGATTGGCGAGTTTGATACAATCCTCGGAGAATCGTCTACTGTCGACGAATTAGCAACGACAAGCTCACAATGTTCGGGACTCGCAAGCTTTTCGCATAAGTTCAAAACGATTCTTGCGAATCGGTGTTTGGAAGCGTGCAAGGATTGCCATGCGAATCATGTGTTCACAAAGTTTCGCTAAAATGCGTTGCAACCGTAGAACGATCTACGATCATGATCTGTTGGTTGAAATTAGTGAAGACAGTCAAGAACCTCGACAACTTGGATGAAGCGGAAGGATAGGTTTCAGGATGTTTCAGAATTTCTTCAAACGAGTCTCGGCGGCTCCTACCAATCCAACGCAAGCCCCTGTTGCGAAGGAATTTGACGTAGCCGATTTGTATCGCGGCCCAGTCGCGGTTCGGTCAGCAGGCGACTCAGGGGCGATTCCCTTGGATGAGAAGTTGCGGCAAGCGTACTTCTGGATCGTCAATCACGCGATCATCAGTCCGTTTTATGACATCGAATACAATGAGAAGCCGCCGCAATCGTACGAGTTCGGCGATCGCCGCAATCGTCTAGTACTTCCTTCCGGGCAGAGCTACTGCAGCTTCGTCTTAATGCCGTTGCTGACCTTTTCAGTTCGAGCCAAGTGCCTACTGGTCGGCGGTCCAGGCCGCGGAAAGACGACGAGCGCCGTGTTGATGGGCATTCTCGCGGGCTATCCGATTCGCGAGGTCCACCGCGCGATTCAAAAAGGCCAACCGCAAATGACCATTGCTGACTTGCTCGGCAGTCCTCTTCCTGCCGACTTGGTGAAGGCGCAGAGCATTGATCAGATCGGAATAGCTTGGCGAAAGTGGCTGGGCATGCGAGTCAAGATCATCGACGAATACAATCGCATTCCGACTCGAACGCAATCGGCATTGTTAACGTTGATGTCGGACAATTACGCCGAGCTGTACGATCAAACCTTAGAATGTCCCGACGCAGCTTGGTATCTAACGGCCAACGATGATGCCGGCGGCGGAACCTATCAAGTCATCGAAGCTCTTCGCGATCGGATAGATGTCGTCGTGAAGGCCTTGCATTTCAATAGTCGATTTCTTGGTGATCTCCTGGAACGGATCGAGTCGAGGATGCGACCCGAAGAGGTTGTTCCCGCCGAAATTCTGTTCACCGAAGAGGAAGGCGATCGACTACAAAAAGAGATTCGCAAGGTGCCAATTCCCAAACCGGTGATGCGTCGCTTGGAGTTCTTTGTCAGTCAGTTTGAGTACTGTGAATCAGCCGCCGAGCAGTTTGAATACAAAACAAAGGACACGGTCAAACTGGCTGCGATCGAGTGGCATCAGGTCGCCGCGAATGAAACGGGTAAGGACAAACTAAAGGATGTCGGAGCGCAGACGAAGAACGGCATCTCTGTGCGTGCCATCATGACTACCTTGAATTTCGTCAAAGCTCTAGCCTATTTCCGCGGGAGTCACGAAGTCTCGCTCGAAGACTTACGGCAGATCTTGCCGTTCGTCTTACACGACAAATTAGTCGGTGATCCAGACTGTTCGTTTTTTGAAAGCGGCGACAACTCCGTGTATCGCTCAGACAAGGTCGCTTGGATTCGCAAGATGTTCGATATGTCCTGCGCGGAATTTGATCGGCTGGACCTGGACTCGCAAGACCAGGTGACTCGACTGAATGAGCAATTCCAAAAGGGGCTGGACGGTGTCGATGAACGCGAAGTGAGGAAACGACTGATCGAGATTGAGCGTATTCTCAAATCGTGGAGCGATTCAAGGAAGTTCTACGGGCACATGTACGACGACGTGTTGAAGCTTAAGTATCTCCATCAGCGCTATACAAACTACCTTCGATGGCTGACGTGGAAGGAATAGAGCATGACGGACTCTACCAAACACATAGACGCAGCGGGCTATTCACAATCGAGCAGTGTTCCAATCTCAGAACTTTGTTGTCGCCTACTGGAGCAAAATCGCGAGGCCCTCAATCATCGATATCTGCAACGGAGAGCTCAGGGGGCTAGGCTTGAAGACAGTAATTGGCTGTTTCATTTGCGCCAGAGAATACTACCGATAGTAGATGCTGTAGCGGTCATTCTTCCCGAGGGATGCACTCGGACGCTCAATGACCTGTACGATGTCTCGTTAGATTTATTCGCTGTTGGTCACTTCTCGGAATCGACAGGATTGCTGCCACGAGCGTTGAGCCAACTTTGGGAACTCACACTACCACGATTGGCGAAGCAACTGGCTCGCGACCCGCGACGTGTGTCCGGGAGCTTGAGCAACGCGGTTTTGTCGATTGCTCAGTCGCATCCCGAATCTGTGGATCGGTGGCTGAACACGCTGAATCGCGCCGGAACATTGGCTAACACAGTCGATCAGTTGTTGCAAATCGGACAAGTGGCGGCATGGACGGCTGGCTATCCCGAGTATCGAACGGCGGCGGTTAAGTTGGCTCAATCCCTGCCCGTCGAAATCTCTAGAACGCTGTTTCAGTTTCCAGCTTCACTAAGTGATAACGATGTCTCGGAGTTACTTGGACGATGTTTAGTCGATCCATGGGCGTATCGGTTGGAAAACTCTATGAGTCCTCCAGCAATCGTTCGCGTTGGTAGTTGTGGTGCCTTTCGAGGATTTGGTGGAGTCTTCTTGGAACCGCCACGAGTCTTCCTGTCGGAGCGACAACTAATGGCCACAGACAATCATTCTGTTTGGCAAGTGGTCGCGGATTGTTTTGGCAATTCGTTCCACCGAGTAGAAACAACGGCTGAGATCGCTGGCAGAAAGCCCGCGAAGAGCGTACCGCAGGTCGACACTTATGGCACAGTGTCTTGGAGCAAACACTCGCTGTCATGTCCCGATTTGGCGAACTCAACCAGCCAAGCTTTTGATGGACAGACTTTGGCTGTGACCTTGCGAAACTCCTTTCATCTATTTCTGATCGCTGCTCCTGATATCGCGAAAGAAACCGTATGAGCGATCGAGCGACGTTAGAAAGTGTTAAAGAGCAATGGATGCAGGCTTGGCCGCAAGCCATCGCGGATTGGAGTTCTTATGTTCAGCTTCGCGAACCGACGTGGTGCTACTACGACGTCGATGAAAAGCGAGAGGGGCTGACCGGTAGCTTTGCGATGATTCGACTGAGCGATCATACGGTCGTAATTAGCTTGTCGCAACTTGTAGCTCGCGAGCTTGTAAGTTTTGCACCTGAAGTCTTAGCGCATGAGATAGGGCATCATGTCTACTGCCCTGCTGATCTGACCGATAATGCGAGGATGTTAGCTAGAATTCGCCGCGGACTTCCAGGCTGCGAAAGTTATGCTCCGATGGTGGGCAATCTTTACGCGGATCTCCTGATCAATGATCGGCTGCAACGCCAACGTGGTCGGAATATGGCTGGTGTGTACCAAAAACTGATGACGGAAGAGAACAATAGCAAGCTTTGGCAGTTGTACATGCGTATGTATGAGCTGCTTTGGAGTCTGCCTCCCGCAACACTGGTGTCTGGCAAGCTGGACTCGCGAGTCAACCAAGACGCGCTTTTGGGATCAAGACTGATCCGCGTCTACAGTCGGGACTGGCTACATGGTGCCGGGCGGTTTGCATGTTTGTTGTTACCTTACGTAGCCGAGGAGGGCGAAGCTGCGCGCAAGCAATTCGGTATTTGGTGCGACACGTTGCAAGCAGGGGCAGGAGAGATTCCCGATGGTTTGGCTGAGATCGACGAGGATGAGTTGAATGGAATCATGCATCCTGCTGAAGATCCAGTGATTACGGGCTTGGACCCGATCGATTTAGTAGAACAGCCTGGACTGGGGCGTGGTCGCGTGCCTGGTGCACTCTCCGGTCTGAAAACGCTCAAGACGTTTCGGGATCCTTTCGAGTACTCGGAGATCCTGAAAGCCGCTGGCGTCAACTTGAGTGAACGAGAGATGGCCGTGCGCTACTATCGGGAACGAGCAATTCCCTACTTGATTCCGTTCCCCTCTCGACAACAACATCAAGCGACCGACTTTATTCCCGAAGGTTTAGATTTATGGGACATCGGTCAAGACTTGGATCGCATCGATTGGTTTGGCACACTAGTCGCAAGTCCAGAAGTCATTCCCGGTGTGACAACTCTGGAGCGATTGCAGGGTGAAAGTCCAGGGGAACAGCCCAAACGCATTCCGCTGAATCTCTATTTGGGTATTGATTGCAGTGGTTCGATGGGGGACCCGGCTCACAAACTCTCGTATCCTGTTCTCGCTGGAACGGTCATCGCTCTGTCGGCGCTTCGAGCCGGAGCGTTCGTGAAGGTGGTACTCTCGGGTGAGCCCGGAAGTTCGATCAGTACCGACGGCTTTATCCGCAATCAAAGCGAAATCCTCAAGACACTGCTTAACTATTTAGGCACCGGTTACTCATTTGGCATCCATCGACTAGCCGAAACATATTCGCCTGATAAGCGACAGGATCGACCATCGCATATCTTGGTAGTCAGTGATTACGACATGTTTGCAATGCTCGCTGAAAAAGGCAATGATCGCTTAGGCTGGGATGTCGCTCGCGAGGCAGCCCAACTATCTGGAGGCGGCGCGACTTACGTCTTGCAACTTCCGGGTTACAAGAAAGGACTTGAGTCTCGTTATGGCGGTCAGATCGAACAGATGATCGCGGACGGATGGAACGTCCATTTGGTGAATTCGATGGAAGAGCTGCTGGCGTTCGCGCGACAATTCAGTCGGATGCAGTATCAACCCGGCGTGACAGCAGAAAAGGGAGCTTAAGATGCGAGCCGAAGGGCCACCACTAGAACTGTTGTTGCGGCGGCTGAGCGATTGTCCGCCTGAGTTCATTGAAACTTGTTCCACAAAAGACGGCGGAGCGCAGCTAGCGGCGATTATTGCCGACCACTATCGCAGCTTTGGCCCAGAGCAATTGACTCAAGAGCGGCTCGATTGGTTAGCAACGCTATACCATAAGCCCGTTGATCGACCGGCTGCTGTCCGTTATTGGGGTGTGCTTAGCATTGCGACTTGGCTGATTCACGACAGTACTTTCCTGAGTCGGCCAGATCTGATCGAAAGTGGTTGGAAGTGGTTGAGCGGCGAGTCCCTGCGGCTGCTATCTGAGCTAGTTCGTCCTGAAAAGCTGCTGACAGATCCAGATCGTCGCGAAGAACTGGTGCGAGTATGCCTGGAAGCCCATGCGTTGATGCCTTTCGGCGAATCCATAGCCCAGTCACGCGACCGACTGAACACGTTGGATAGCGTTGAACGCCAACGAATCCTTCAAGCGACCGCTGAAGCTGAACGACGAGCCCGAGAGGTTCGCGAAGCGATGGCTCGCAAACAGGCTCTTGAGTCGGCGAGTCGATACGGAGAGTAAGTGATGTATCCCGAACTTAACGAAGCCGAACGTTTTCCGATGCTCAGTCAGCGCGGACGAAAGTTGCTGCATGCGATGCGGCAACATTCGTCTGCGCCCAAATGGAATTGGCCAAATGGGGAACAGCTTGACGAACAGGGTTTAGACAGAGTCCATCAATTCAGTACGCAATTGCAGTCGATCGAGTCGTCCAATGGCCTTGCCGAACCAGTTTGGCTGGAGGAGTTTAAAGAACGCTGTTTAGAGTTCGTACCCTACTACCGACAACGCGCTAGGCCTGGGACTTCGTTCCTAGATCTCCCCACTTGCAAGCGATCTGATTTGGCTCCACGAGTTTGGCAATTTGTACCAGACAACGAACCTGTGGATCAGTTGATTACCTTTTCAAGTAGCGGTACCACAGGCCATCCGACTCGTACGCCTCATCATCCTTTTTCAGCGGCATGTGGCGTTCCTCTGATCGAACACGCGTTGCGATCGATGTATGGAATTGAAATGGCCCGAGGACCGGAGAACATTGCCATCACCAATGTTGCCGCTTATCCAGGAGCTTACACTACGGCGATCGTTGTGGCTTACTTGCAGGAAGCTGGCTGTATTCGAGTCAACCTAGATCCGACTGCGTGGAGAGAGCAAGAACATCGCCAACAGTACCTGAATGCATGGCGAGGCCCAATCTGGCTGGGCGATCCAGTTGCCTTCGGGGAACTGGAGAAAATCGACATCGACTATCAGCCCCATGCTATTGTTTCCAGCATCATGCATTTGAATGAAGGTTATGCACGACGGCTGAGTGAGCGCTACAACTGCCCAGTCCTTGATGTTTATGCAATGACGGAAGCTGGCATCATCGCAGTCCGCGACGCGCAGGGTCATCGAGTCCTACCGCATGATCTTTTTGTCGAGGTTTTAGATGAATCCGGCAACCGCTGCGAAGAAGGTCAACGAGGCGAGATCACACTTAGCGGAGGTCGTAATCCGTTTCTACCGCTGCTGCGCTATCGAACCGGCGATTACGCTGCACTAAAGGTGATTGACGGACATCGAATACTGATCGATCTAGTTGGACGTGAACCCATTGAATACATCTCGGACTCGGGGCGCATCGTGCACAGCATGGAGATTGTACGGTTGATGCGGGAGTTCCCGGTTCGTAAGTATGAACTCCAGCCAGTCGAAGGCGGCTATCAATTGCATCTGGAGGGAGATGCTGATCGTCGACAAGTCATTGCAAAAATCAAGCAGCTACTTGGATCGCGATTGATTGAAGAATGAAAGTAGGTTCACATTATGGATTATCCTTGAACATCAATGATTCCTGATTTACCCAAGGCATTTCGAAAAATTGAATAAGCGCGACGCTCGGCTCGTCGTAAAGGTAAGCGAGATATGTCAACAAACCGGTTCAAATACATCAATCATTGCTCGTTATTCCTAATTGTTTCGACTGTGTATTCTGCCGGCTCAACCTCCTTAACAGCAATGGGGATAGAGCCTCTGCGCCAATCAACGCAACAATCCCAAGTGAGCGCTAAACAATTGTGGATGTACAAGCTACAACCAAGCCACCTTTCCGTTGCTGCAATTTCTGCTGACAACAAACTGGCCGCCATCTATGGGGCGGAAGAGAATGAGTTTTGCGTCGTGGACTTAAGAAGCGGCAAACCTTTATGGTCTAGTTCTCCAGGCGAACGAAGCCTACGCCAGATTGAGCTTGTCTTCACACCTGATTCAACGCAACTACTGTTTTGCGACCCGATTAAATCGTCGATACTAGTTCTTGATGCGCGAACTGGTGGCGTGGTCAAGACGATTGTGCATTCGGTTGGGCTATACCGTCCCCGATTTAGTCAAGGAGAAAAGGAGCTCAATAGCAAAGTTGTTTATTGTCTCCGCGGAGAGAAGACTCTTGAAATTGTAGCCGTTGATTTACAATCTGGCACTGTGGAGAGCTATTTTGACCTTCGTGAGCATTCAGTAGAGACAGGTATAGCAAAGAGATTTGGAGACCAATTCTATCGGCATCGTGATTTTGTAGTGCTCAAAGATCGATTGGTGATCGGAATTGGCGGGCACGTCATGGCATTCGGGAAAACGGTAGCAAAAACAATTCTGTGGAAGAGAGTGCTCAGTGACGCTAGGCCCGTTATCTTGAATGTCGGCGACGAAAACGCAGATCATCTGATCGCTTACGTGCGTACTTCCCCAAACATCTGTGAAGTAAAATTAGAAAATGGAAAAATCACCAGATCAATCGAATCGCCGAACAATTTCGTTGCTGGGCAGTTGAAGAATTGGTTACTAACGGTCAATCACTCTGGAGTTGATCGACCAACGACGTTGGAGATAGTGGATTGGAATTCAGGCAAAGTGCTCGAACACCAAATATCGCATTTGCACTGTTTCGATCGTGTGTTTGGCGGTACAGATGGCCAACACTTGCTTGTTATCGACGCTTCTGGACAAGTAATTTGCACTGAAATCACGGAAACATCGACGCCAATACCAACGCAGCGTTGACCCACAGAAGCTACGACTGCCGTTCAACGAGACGTGGGCAGGTTTCAGGGTCACATAAAAGAAAATGTTGTCGTCAATGCGTTGTGGTTGGTTGCTAGGGCCTAAACTATTTGTATTGGACCAGATCTTCAAACTGAGGCGTAGTAAGCGTCTCCAGTTGATTGTTGCGACGGATGATTAGAAGGACGGGCCATTGATGAAGCTGGCTAAGACGTAGAGCATTTTCTAGTGAGGACGCCATCAGCGTTGTGGCAATTGCATCTGCCGAAGCGCAATCGGGCATGAGAACGCTCGCCGAAGCAATCTCTGGCTCAATCGGATGTCCGGTTTGTGGATTGATGAAGTGTCCTACTTGTTCATTGCCGATTTGCCGAAAGTTGCGATAGTCACCGCTAGTTGCTAAAGCATGGTTGGAAAAGGCGATCGTGCGGTGTAAGGCTCTTTGGCGTGGATCTGGCAGTTCGATGCCAACTTGCCAGGGCTCACCATCAGAGCGATTGCCTACGGTACGCACTTCGCCACCAATTTCGACCATCATGTGCTTTACATCTAGATCGTTCAGACGCTGAACCACGCGATCGACGCCGTGACCTTTAGCGATTGCAGAAAGGTCGATCTGCACCGATGGAAGAGACTTCTTGATTGCCGGCGGGTCCGTTTGTACTTGAATCTTGTCCGAACCGACAGACATCAGCAGAGAAGCGATCTGTAAACCGCTCGGCCGCGAAGTGGGCGCAGGTTTACGCCCAAAGCCCCACAGTTCTACGAGTGGACCAACTGTAACATCGAAAATGCCTTCGCTAAGTCGGTTGAACTCTAGAGCTAACTCGACAACTTGAGCGGTCTCCGAAGAAACGCTGAACCATTCGGTCGATTGGCTTTGGTTGAACTTCGAAATCTCGGAATCTTCGAGGTAAGTCGACATTTGCTGATTCACGCGCAACAGTTCTTCGTTCACCGTTTTGGCGACGTCCGAAATTGCAGGTGTATCTCTACCGGGCAGATACTTGACTGAGAAGGTCGTTCCCATCGTCGAACCCGAGATCGACTCGGTCGCGCGACGAGCATAACTGGAGTCGTTGCTACATCCGATCGTAAGCAGAAGCAGAAAAAGCAATGTTGGATTGGGTTGGTTCAAGCTTCTATGCACCTTAGAGTTCAATTGATAATCCGGCGAGAATCAGGCGAATCAAACTTAATCGATGACTGAAAATCACTCGCACCTTTGCTGCAATCGTAATGGATGGTCAGTCGACCGCAATCGCTACAAGCTGCAAAATCGGAAGCAGTAGTCCAAATCGCTGGGCTTTCAACGATCGATGAAGGGGAATTCGCATCGGTCACCACATTCGGTGGGCTACGGTAGCATGGCAAAAAGCAGTCTGCTCACGACATTCTAGTATGGCATCGTTAGCTGGGGCTGCATTTTTCACGCTCCGAACGCCAAGATAAATCATGAACATCCCAAAATCGTTTCCTATCAATCCATTGGTAACCAGCTTAGCCATTAGCTACTGGCAGTGGCGCAAGCTTTGGATCTTCACAACGCTCGGGTTTCTTGGTCTCGGGCTAGCCTACGCAGTTTTGCTTAAAAAAGACATGTGGGTCGCCTCGCAGGCTCTCATCGTCCGCGATGAAGCGACTGGAGCCGTGATGCGGCTAGGTCGCTTTGAAAGCCAGACTCAGATGAAGGTCGCGCAGGAAACTGTGCTTGAAATTGCTCGAAATCCGCAAGTCGTCGAAGCAGCGCTCAAGGAAGTTGGTCGTCCGGCAAAGTTCTTTGGCTTGATACAAAACAACGACCCACCGTCAAAGTCCGAAGTTGAAGACTTCGCTAAGAGTTGTCTCTCCGTTCGCGCGCCGCGTGGAGCAGAACTGGGCACAACGGAGATGATCTACTTGGACGTTAAACAAGACTCCAAAGAGAGGGCCGTCAAGCTCGCAATGGCCATTTGCGATGCCTTGGAGCTGCAGCTCAAGTCGATTCGCATCGAGCGGGCTGGTGGTGTGATTCAAGAGCTGCAAGCAGCCAAATTGGTCTGCCAGGAGAGTCTTCAATTGGCTACCGAAGAGTTGCGGAAGATGGAAGTCGATGCAGGTAGCGACTTGGCTGACCTCAGAGGTCTTTCCGATTCGGCTGTCGGTAGTACCAACCGTTTTATGCTAGACATGGTCCGCGACGAACTTCGCAAAGCGGATCTCAGCATTAAGACGATGACTCCCAATGTTCAATTTGCTCAAGCCGCGATGGAGAACCCTTCGCTGATTCTACAAGCCGCTGACGCATTGACCGCTTCGAATCCCGTGATCCTAAAACTTCGCGAGGGACTCTCTGAAGCGATGGTGCGGACTTCCAATCTGGAAGGCAAGTTCACGTCGAACCATCCAGAAGTTGTTAATGCTCGTAAGGCTGAGGCATCGTTTAGAGACAACATACGAGCCGAACTCCAACGAATCATTCAAGGGTACGAAGCAGCCATTGGAATCACTCAGCAGAAAATACAAGCGCTTGATCAACAAGAACGCGAGCTGGGCCACCGACTCAATCGACTTGCCGAGTTGCGTCCAAAGTACAGCAATTTAGTCGCCGAGGTTAAATCTCGCAGCGATAAACTGAGCCAAGTGAAGAACGAACTCACTCAGACAATTGCAGCTCGAGATGCCGCCGAAGCATCCAGCCTGTTGACTCGTTTGGACAATCCGGTATTGGGTGAAAAGCCAATTGGTCCCGGCCGAACGACTATTGTTGGAGGCGCTGCGGTTGGTGGGCTGATGTTTGGCTTAGGCGTCGTCTTCCTGCTTATACCGTTAGACACTCGGATAACCAGTAATGACGATCGCACAGAGTTTGAGGGTAACCAGCGACAGATATCGGCTAACGACTCTGCACGAATTGTTGAACAACAAGTTCTAAAGAGTCGGCCAACTACTGATTCCGGTAAGATTCGCCCTAAACGGACATCCGGAATCGACCAAGCTGAAGAGACAATTGGCTTACAAGAGCATGGATCAACACTGTCCGTTGCCACAGCTAACACAGCTAGCTCAACTAACACTGTTAGCACTGTTAGCACAGCAGAGGCCAACAGCAGGAATGCCATAGCTGGCGCGCGCACCAAAGAAATGCCGGACAAAAACAGTAGTGCGAAACCACTCAACTCAGTCGAACAAGCCTTTGAAGAGCTAAAGAGCAAGACAAGAACGAGCAACAGTGCGACTGAAGCAGCCAAGTCGTTGCAGCCTGAGCAAGCCAGTTCGGAGGTGACTCCTGTCAAACCTCGTCGAGCCGATTCGATAGACGATGTTCGTGATCTGATCTCCAATGCACTCAAAAAGCATAGCTTAGGTGAAGATAGATAGTTGTTATCGGTGAGAACAATGGTTCGCAATCAATGTGAGCTGTGTTCCGATGAAGCGACTCAAAAAGCAATAGACAAGATTAGGTAGTTGAACGTACAACTAATTAAGACAACGGATCTGCACAGCCATCGCTGTGATCAAGATAATCAACGCCTCTTATCAGTTCGATTGGGATAGTGAATGGTTGAAGTAGAAGCACTAACCAAAGCTTACCCAGATCTCGAATCGGGACAGTTTCTTGCGCTAGACAATGTGGACTTCCACGTAGGTCCAGGAGAGATCTTTGGCCTGCTGGGTCCAAACGGTGCGGGGAAGACTACCGCGTTGCGCATACTCAGTACAGTTCTTCAGCCAACGTCGGGCTTTGCGCGAGTCAATGGATTTGATGTAACTACACATCCTGACGAAGTTCGGTACAGCATCGGCTTTGTGTCCAACAACACCGCCATTTATGATCGTATGACCGCCTGGGAAATGGTGGAGTACTTCGGCAAGTTGCATGGAATCCCCGAAGATCGCCTCAATCAACGCATGGAGGAGATTTTCGAACAGTTGCAGATGGAGGAGATTCGCAATGTAGCTGGCGGTCGAATGTCGACTGGCATGAAGCAAAAGGTCTCGATCGCTCGAGCTATCGTTCACGATCCTCCAGTTTTGGTCTTTGACGAGGCCTCGCTGGGTCTTGATGTCTTGGTTGCTCGCGCGCTTTTGAAGATCATCGAGAGCTTTAGAGAGCAAGGCAAGTGCATCATCTTCTCCACCCACATCATGCGGGAGGTTGAGAAGCTGTGTGATCGAGTTGGAATACTCTATCGCGGCCGTATGCTGGCCACTGGATCATTGCCAGAGCTTGCCGAAACCTACAAGAACAACGATTTTGAAGAGCTTTTCTTTGATCTGCTAAACCAATCGGATCAGCAACGTCGCAACGACGCTTCTCCGGTAACTTCTGCTTCGAGCCTCAGTTCAGAAGTGAGAACTTATCGATGAATTGGAAGCATGTTCAACTGATCTACAAACGCGAGATGATCGATCAGCTTCGTGATAGACGAACGATCTTCACGATAACGATTCTCCCGCTGTTGCTTTATCCGCTGCTAGGCATGTTGATGATGCAAGTGGCACAGTTTCACCGCGAGAGCCCGGTGAAGGTTGCCGTACTGGGTTATCAAAACTGGCCCGAAGAGCTTCCATTGCTCGACGAATCCGGAAACATCGCGCTCAACTCAGTCTCCGATGAAACGCGTCGATTGCTGAAGTTCGAACTCCAGAGCATGCCGTCTACTCAGTCGGATATTATGGCTCACGCTCGAGCGTTGATGGCAGCCAATTCGGTGGATGCTGTTTTAGTCATTAAGCCAGAACTCGCGGAAATTGCCACTGGAAAGGTAGACAAGGATCGCTACACAGAAACCGGCATGCTGAAAGCGGATGCGGCGAAGAACGATGCAAGCGATGCTCAAACGAAGTCGCCTGCAAACGCGGCTGTATCAACTAACTTAGAAACCTCCTCCAGCGAAGGCTTAGTGCTAATCTCCAATCTCGCGCGGGATCAGTCGACAATGGCTCAAGGCCGTTTGTCACGCTTGATCGATCGCTGGTGGGATAGCTGGCGAACTAAACAGATGGTTAAAGCTGGGTTGGCTGTATCGCTGTCTGAGCCTATTCAGTTGAAAGTTGTCGACACTTCCGTCAGCTCGGTTCGCCAAGCTGTGCGTTGGAGCAAAGTGCTGCCATTCGTCATGCTAGTCTGGGCGCTTACGGGAGCGTTTTATCCAGCGGTCGATTTGTGCGCAGGTGAAAAGGAACGCGGAACGCTGGAAACTTTGCTTTCCAGCCCAGCTCGCCGTCGTGAAATCGTTTGGGGAAAGCTGCTGACGATCAACACCTTCAGTATCGGTAGCGCCTTACTGAACCTAATGAGTATGCAATTCACGGCCGGACTGGTCGTGCGCAATCTAGTGGCCGGTGGAACGGGCGATTTGGCTCAAGCACTTGGCCCGATGCCTTTTCATTCGTTGGGTTGGCTGTTGCTTTTGTTGTTGCCGATGTCGGCCTTTTTTAGTGCTCTTGCATTGGCTGTCGCAGCTTTAGCAAAAAGCACCAAGGAAGGCCAGTACTATCTGATGCCGCTTCTTTTGGTGACTCTACCGCTTGTCGGTTTGCCGATGATCCCCAGCATGGAGCTTAACCTTGGAACATGCTTAATTCCAGTTTCAGGTGCGGTCTTTCTTGTTCGAGCTCTGATTGAGGGACGATACCAAGAAGCGATAGTCCACTTGCCTATTGTGATTTTGGTGACCGTATTCTGTTGCTGGATGGCTATTCGCTGGGCAGTTCGACAATTTGAAAGCGAATCGGTGATGTTCAGCGAAGGTGGTCGCTGGGATTTAAGGACCTGGCTAAGACATCTGTGGAGGGATCGTCAGGACACCGCAATGCCAAGTGTTGCGTTAATGGCTGGCGTGATGATTCTGGTCATTAAATTCTTTGCACAATTTATGATCAGCCCGCAGATCCCCATCGTAACGTCGATGTTACTAGTTCAAATTGGCATGATCCTTTTGCCATGTGTCGTGATGGCATTCCTTCTGACAAGAAACCCGCGGCGAGCGCTTCGAATTCATCGAGTTCAAAGCAATCACGTCATCGCGGCAGTACTAATTGGCTTTGCGTTGCATCCGTCGTACGTAGTTCTTGGAGATGCGATAACCAGCGTCTATCCAATCGCTCCGGAAACGCTTCAGATGTTGTCGAAGTTCGAGTCGAACTTGTTCAACAAGCCTCTGTGGGAGTGTTTACTACTGTTGGCAATTTTGCCTGCGGTGTGTGAAGAGCTTGCCTATCGTGGTTTCATCTTCGGTGGACTCTTGAGGCAGCAGGGCTTGTTGCGAGCCATTATTGTCAGCGCGCTGCTTTTCGGATTTACACATGCGGTGCTTCAACAATCGATCACGGCTAGCGTGATGGGATTAATCTTGGGCTTTATCGCTTGGAGAACAGGTGGAGTGATCTGCACCATCATTGTCCACGGAATCAACAATTCGCTCTCACTTACTATGGGCTGGTATGGGCGAAAACATCAGGAGGTTCCCGATGGATTGAGCTGGATTTTCTCGTCCAGCGGAGATGCCTGGAGCTACCAACCAACTTGGCACTTCACCAGCATTGTACTTTCGATTGCAATGATGATGATTCTATTCCAGCGCAGTCGCAGAACCGAGCGAAATGTGCTTGCCGAAATGGCATAGTCACAAGAACGAAAAATCGGCAAAAACGAAAATCAAGGGAATAAGTTGCACTGCACCTTGGTCTATTCATCCATACGCATCAAAATTTTGTGTCTGGAAATGAGTAGTACCAATGATGAGAAATACCAACTTAACTTTGCTTCGGTTCGCCTGTCTTTCATTACCAATTCTGGTAGCATTCGCGACGGGGTGCCATAGCGGCTCCAGTCCGAGGGCAACAAGTTCGCCGGCTAGGTCCTCTACACTGCTGTCGGACTCAACTGACCCTCAAGCCAACACCGAAGAGTATCGCAATTTCGACGAGAATGATTTCCAATCGGCGATGTTGCAGCCCTTGTCAACATTCTCGATCGACGTCGATACAGCATCCTACAGCAATGTTCGTCGGCTAATACGATCTGGCCAGTTACCACCAAAGGGTGCGGTCAGAATTGAGGAATTGGTGAACTACTTCGATTACGAGTACGCGGAACCGCAGGGGACACAGCCCATTTCGATGACTTGCGAACTCGCTTCGTGTCCATGGAAGCAAGAGCATCAACTGATGCGAATCGGATTACGGGCTAAATCTCTGGAGCATGTAGAGCGTAAGAAGGTGAACTTAGTCTTTCTCCTGGACGTCTCAGGATCGATGCAAGATGCGAATAAACTGCCACTAGTCCAATCAGCTCTTCGCCTGTTGGTTCGTCAACTTAAGTCCGACGATCAGATATCCATCGCTGTTTACGCCGGTAGTAGCGGCGTCGTTCTTAGACCAACCGCAGTCCGACGAAGTGACGAAATTCTCGAAGCTATCGACTCACTGCAAGCCGGTGGCGGAACGGCCGGCAGCCAAGGTATTCAGCTCGCTTATCAACTCGCCGCCGAACAGTACGAAAAAGGCTGCGTTAATCGAGTCATCCTTTGTACCGATGGCGATTTTAATCTAGGCGTTACCGACGAAAGCTCGCTGGTCGAGCTGATCAAGAAGCAGGCGCAAAGCGGAGTCGAACTCACAGTTCTAGGCTTTGGCACAGGTAATTGGAAGGATGCCAAGATGGAGCTACTTGCCCAACACGGAAATGGCAATTTTGCATACATCGACTCAGTACATGAAGCGCAACGAGTTCTCGTTCAACAGCTTGGCGCTACGTTGCAGACCGTTGCGCGCGATGTCAAGGTCCAAGTCGACTTCAATCCAAGGTGGGTTGAGCAATATCGACTGATCGGCTACGAAAATCGCGTGATGAATAATCAGGACTTTCGCGATGAAGCTAAAGACGCTGGCGAAATGGGCGCGGGGCATACGGTTACTGCCTTGTACGAGATCAAGCCAGCCAGGTCGAAGTCCGATGAGTCCACTGGCTCGGTCGGGTCGACCTTCGTGGCGGCTCAGCTAAGTCAATCGTCCGCGAGTTCGTCTGCGGCTATTGTCCGACTTCGGTACAAGTCTGTTGAGTCCAATGAAGAGAGCGAAATGGATGTCGAAGTCAATCATGCTCCTGTCACAGCCTCCGATGACTTTCGCTTTGCAACTTCAGTGGCTGGCTTTGGTATGCTGCTTCGCGACAGCAATTTTAAAGGCGACGCAACTTGGCCAGTGATTCTAGAAACAGTTCGCGCGACCAGGGGGCGTGATCCACGCGGGATGCGATCGGAGTTTATGCAGCTTGTTCAACTTGCCGCTGACCTTCAGGGATCGAAAAGCACCGCATCGTCGAACCGATAATCGTTGATCAGCAAACGTCTCGCAATTAGTTCGAGTTCCAATCCAAGCTATGTTGTTCTAGAAGGTCCTTCAACCTCTTTAGGGCGCGTAGATGTCGTTGACGACAGGCGCTACCGCTGATGCCAAGTTCCGCAGCAGCTTCCTCGCTGCTAAGTTGATCGATATGACGGAGCACCAAAATAGTACGGTCAACCTCACTCAACTGTTCCATCGTAGCCATAACTAGCTTACGGATTTCTTTTTTCGATACCGAAGAACTGGGGCTCGAAATCTGCTGAGAATAGTGACGAGTCAAAATTGCTGACGACTCGTCGCTAAAGCCTGTGTGGATGGACTGCTCTCTGCGAACATCGCGTTTTTGTGCGTCGACATTTCGCCGCACGATCTCGATAAGCTTCTGTTTTGTTAGAAACCTTAGCCAAGTGATCAATGGAACATTGGGATCTCGAAGATACTCGCTGAACCGTTGAAAAACCTCCATATTGACTTCCTGCAGAACGTCCGATGAATCCATTCTTGCAGAAAGACGGCGATCCATCCTGGCCTGAATCATACGTTCCAGGCGATTTCGATGGAGTGTTAACAAGCGGCTTAGCGCGTTCGCATCGCCCTTGGCAGCGATTTGAATTAAGCCTTGTTCCGATTCTTCCGAGTTCATTGCATGTCTTTGGGCAGATACAAACAACTGTCAACCAACAGTCGATGTCCAGCCGCGCGACTAAACAAGTTCACTTCTGTATCGTGTTAGTCGGGGCAACTGTAGGTTGTTGGGCGCCAAGTTTAACTGGTGATAGTGTAGCTTGAAACGCGGCGGTACCGGTCGCTTGTATACTCCCAACTTTAGAAAAATGTTGTTTAAATTCAATCGTCGGATCTGCCATGATTTCCGCTAGTTGTCGCGAAAGATTGGCTTGTGGGACAAGTTTACGGTGACGTGCGATGTAATCGATCAGAAGCTGGCGTGTCTCCTGTCGCCGATGAAGTAGGAAATGTATCCAGGCCCAGCTATCGCGATAGTGCGCATCCTTGAAGTCGCTCATCTGGGCAATTCTCTCCAGATCCAGCAGCGAAGGGACGAGCCCCTTGGCTGTGCGCTGAGCGACCTCAGCACCATAACCATTCTGGCTGAAGCGTTTGTCTCGCTGAACTTCGAAGTACTCCGCTACGCCTTCGTCCAGCCAGAGAGGCAGTTGAACTCCTGATTGATTCAACACTGCATGGGCCGCTTCGTGCCGCAGGTCTGTGTCGATATCGTCATGCCAAAAGGTAAACAACATGCCTGGCCCACGGTCTTGCAAGTAGATCGCGCGTCGTGGTTCAATCGATGGAAAGTAGTGATTCATGTAACGCGAATACTCTTTGGCGTTACTGAAGAGCACCACATGGATCGACGATTTTTGTTCAGGCAAATTTAACGCCTGCGAGATATCGCTGCGCAGCCCGCCCAAAATGCTTTCGAGTCGCTGTGGATCGTTCAATTCAAAGTCACTGTGGAGCAGAAATTGATCGACTTTAGCCTCGTAGGGCCACTCACGCGCTTCTTGCTGAGCGGCCAGTTGTCGAATCATGCCGGAATGAACAAAGCCAGCGATGAAGAGGATCGCTGTCATGGTGTTAAGTCGAAGCGATATCACGCCAATCCAACTCCGAACAATGGGAATCAATTACACAAGCTCCACGGCGTTTCAATCTTTCGCAACCTGCTGCGTTAGCAAGGGACCGAATTTAACGAGATTGTTGGTCCATCTC
>CAYWNG010000033.1:11056-20615 GCA_964458685.1 uncultured Pirellulaceae bacterium | reverse complement strand
TGTGTCATCACCGTCGTAGGTGATTAAGAAGCTGCCATCGCCAGTTAAGCTAGGCTGAAGATCCAAGGCATTACTGTTTCCGCCGTCCACGCTTACTGTGAGTACGCCTGACGTTGCATTTGCAAAGAGATCTCGAACCGACCCTTGAACGTTAGCGAGTCCCGGCGTAGTGTCAGAGTTCGGGTTTATACCCGTCGAGTCGGCTGTGAATGTAGTAACTGGCGAGTTAAAGTCATCAATACCTGGCCCGTTGATCGTAGCGACTGAGGTCACTTGCACCGTCTGAACTCGGCGAGCCGCGTCTTGAATCAATGATCCGGCTGCCGAAGTCTGAACAACAAAATAGCGACCGATTGTTGTCAATCCGGTGAACGAATATGCACCCGTTGTCGGTGCCGACGTAGTCGTACCAGCAGCGATGTCGTCTCCAGTTCCATTGTCGAACGTTCCATTACCACCGTCGCGGAACAAAGCCACAGATACGTTCGATAGGAATGTATCTCCAGCATCCAATCCGTTGTTATCCAGATCGCTAAAGACCACACCAGAGATTGTCGCATCCATCGTCGCTCGCACTTCTAGCGACTCCATTTGCAGCCAACGACGCATGCGCGAGCGTCTGCGAGCTTGAGTGCTAGTCTTACGGGTGAACAACTTTAGTAGACGCTGCCAAAGGCTAGTCATTATCACACTCCCTCGAGCGGGTCAGGAGAAGGTCGATGCGGAAAGACATCGAGTTGATCGGTTGATCCGTGTGATAAACTTCTAACAATCCTGCTAACTATGAGGATTGTTCCGGCTGGAGGGTACTACTTGGAAAACTTTAACAGCAGTTGATCGAATCTCTCAATAAAGCGCAACAATCGCAACGCTTTTCTATGCAAGCAATTTGGGACGCGAGGCCGTAAATTGTAGCCACCCGCCGCCAGGCGGTGGATGTTTGTAGCCGCCAGGCGGTGGATGTTTGTTTAATCCCACCGTCTGGCGACGGTGGCTACATGTGGATGTTCGTAGCCACCCGCCGCCAGGCGGTGGATGTTTGTAGCCGCCAGGCGGTGGATGTTTGTTTAATCCCACCGTCTGGCGACGGTGGCTACTTGTCAGCGGAAACGCTTAGTCGAACTGAGTCGACGAAGCCAAGAAGCGTCGTAGGCTCAGCGGATTAGGAGTCTCTCCGAAGTTATTCGCTGTTGCGGTAGTGCCGCTGGTGAGCGTGATCGCGCTGATCGTGTTGTCACCAGCAGTTCCACCAGCAGATCCTGGGTTGCTTGAACCACTTCGGAAGCCTTGAGGTTGAGTCTGAGTGACAGTGTAAGTTCCAGGTTGTAGATTGCTGAAGGTATAGTTTCCGCTGCTATCGGTTGTCGTAGTTTGCGATACAGCGCGGCCAAGAATGTCTGATCCACTCAGCGTTACGGTAATTCCTGATAAACCAGCCTCCGTAGATTCAGCTATCCCGTTTCTGTTCGCGTCGATATAGGCCCTACCCGCAATGCTTCCGACAACAGCAACTGGGGTTGCTAGAGTTGTCGTGTTGTTGGCACTGTTGGAATCGGTTTCAGTCGCCGACACCGTGGCTGTATTGGACAATGTTCCCGCGGTAGACGAAGCTACACTGGTCTGGATTGTGATGGTGCGGCTTTCATTGGGAGCAAGCGTTCCTAGGTTCACCGAGACCTGTTGGCCGACAGCCGTAACTTGATTGGTTTGTCCTGCCACACTGCCAGAAGTAAACGACAAACCGTTAGGCAATGTATCAGCAACAGTAACGGCATTCGCCGTACTTGGACCAGCGTTTGTCACTACTAGAGTGTAGGTCAACGTTCCACCAGCTACCGCCGGATCATTGGGGTTAGTCTTGGTGGAGGTAATTGCCAAGTCGACGCTCGAACCAAGCGTAGTCGTCGCGGTTGAAGAGTTGTTAGCCGAGTTGGAATCGGTCTCTGTCGAAGTTACCGTCGCCGTGTTACTCAACGTACCGCGAGAATTTGGGTTGACCGTTGCGTTCACCGTCACTCGAACCGTTGCTCCAGGAGCGATTGTACCCAGGTTTCCAGTGACAACTCCTGCTGCATGGCTGACCGTACCCTGAGCCGCAGTGGCGCTGGTAAACGTCACTCCCGAAGGCAGTGTATCGCTGAGCGTCACGCCGGTAGCTGTAGATGGGCCATTGTTCGTAACATCGATTTGGTAGACCAAGTTTCCGCCAGCGGTCGCTGAAGTCGTTGTCGAGGTGTTGGTGATCGCCAGATCGACCGAAGCATTCAACGACGTTGTTCGCGTTGCAGTGTTGTTTGCCGAGTTAGACTCGGTAAACGTGGTGTCGGTTGTTGAGATCACCGCCGAGTTAACCACATCGCCTCGCGTCGCGCTCAACACTGTTCCGACGATAGTGATCACCGATGTCGCGCCACTGGCCAAGTTACCGATATCAAAGGTGATATCGTCCGGATTAGCCGCAGTTGTATCGCCTGCGGATGTGGGAACGGTAACAGCGGTCGACCCAATTGTTGCCGAAGTGATCCGCAAGCCATCAGGAATGTTGTCTACGACTCGTACTCCAGTTGCATCCGTCGGACCATTGTTTCTAGCTGTCAGCGTGTAGGTCAACGCTCCACCAGGTCGAATTGGATTCTGCGTCGTGCCGTTATCGGTCTTGGTTAGCTCCAAGTCGATTGTCCTTACGGTTGCGGTCGTTTCAGTGTCCGTATTGTTAGCCGTGTTGACATCGAAGCCACCGGTTGATTCGGTGGATCGAACCAAGACCGAATTGGTTAGTGAAGCTGCAGCGGTTTGACCTACTGTACCAATGATCGTCACTGTCGCGGTGCCCGCCGCCGCAAGATTACCAATGCCGATGGTCACATCATTACTGCCTGTCGGCGGTGGAGTTACCGTTGTTCCCGTTGGACCATTAGCGCTTACGAATGTCACTCCGGTAGGCAAGGTGTTTACCAGAGTTACGTTGGTTGCTCCACTGGGGCCGTTGTTCACTACGGCAAGCGTGTAAGTCAATTGACCTCCGCGGCTTGCAGGATCGGCGCTATCGGTTGTGGTCACAGCCAAGTCAACTTGTGGATTCACCGTTGTACTTGACGTACCGGTAACCAATGCTGCTTCATCTGCATCAGCGGTCGCTGAGTTTGCGATCGTGGATCCAGCAAAGTTGTTTTGAACTGTCGTTCCAACGTTGATGGTTACCGAACTTCCCACGGCTAGCGATGGCAAGTCAAGTGAAATCAGTCCGGCATTGTGTGTGGCAGTTCCGACTGTTGAACTCACTGTATTGAAGGTAAGTCCAGTCGGTAGAGTATCTCGGACTTGGACATTTGTTGCAGTCGAAGGTCCAGTATTCGTGACCAATATCTGATAGCTCAACGCTTGTCCAACACGAATTGGATCAGGCGTATCCGACTTGGTGATTTGTAGAACGGCTTGTCGCAATAGATCGAAGCTGGCGGTGTCCGAGTTGTTGGTTGTATCCGAGTCCAATCCCGTACCTGCAACGGTCGCCGTTGCGGCGGCTCCAGTCGTTGCCGCCTGTGTTGCCAGTGAAGTGGCCACAACTGTAATGGTTCGCGTTTCTCCAGATGGAATGTTTGGATACGAGACTACAATCTCACCAGAGGAATTGCTGGTCACTTGAACCGTTCCACCAGTGGCTGTAATGTTTTGAGCTGTAGCTGTCAGAAAATTGGGAATGTCATTGGTTACTGTCACGCTGTCTGCTTGAGCAGGACCGTTATTTGTTACGGTAAGCGTATATGTAACGTTTTGACCAGCATTGTACGTGGCAGCGCTAGCTACGCTTGTAACTTCCAAGTCAATCTCTGGCGTGAAGCCAAAGTCAAAACTCAAGTTCGAATTGGTGTTGGTGTCGCCATCATTGGTTGGTTCAGCACCTGCCGCTAATGTTATCACACCATTGGATACGGCGTTACCTGTGCCGTCAATCGCCTTGCTTCGGTTGTTAACATCGTTGTTAGGCGTATCAGGATTGGCGCTCGAAGTAAAGCCCGCGAGTGCTCCGCCGGTTGTGAAGTTAGAGGCCGGGAAGACTGCCACATAGTTTCCGGGGAACAGATTTTCGAACAAATAGTTACCAGAAGCGTCCGTTGTGTCGCTACCGATCAAAGTGTCGCCGGTATTGAATCCACCGCTGGAGTTTGTGTCGGCGTAAAGTTCAACAATTGCTCCTTGAATTGCTGGTTCTCCAGAGTCAACGGTCCCATCGTTATCATTGTCGCGCCAAACTCTGTCACCGATCGACATCGGATTGAGATTAGCAAAATTCTGAGTGCTCAAGAACGGCGCGACCGTCTGTGTCAAATCCAATTGAGCGTCACTGCTTGCAGCGGCGTTGATCTGAATTCGCATTGCGGTAATGGCAGAGAGGTTTGCTCCCGTACCTGAACTCGTAGTGAAGTCATCAAAGCGAAGGATCATGACTTCCGTTGGAACTGCACCAGCAGTCACAGGCAGCGCAGTTGTAAGGGAGGAAGAATTTCCTGAGCCACTAAACAGATCGACAGTGATAGTGTTGCCAGCTTCGGACCCTGCGAGGAATTGAAACGCAGTTGCTCCGCCGCTCGTCAGATTGACATTCAGATTGGAGTGATTAACCGTGCCGGCGTTACCATCGGCGCCGTCATAGGTTAGTATGACACTTCCTGAGGTTGTCGCACCAGGGTTCAAACTTAGCAGACCTCCGCTAACTTGAACGTCGATGTTATTGGCACCTGAGGTATAGTTCAAAACGATATCACGCTCATTGCCGATCGTGTTGCTACCCGAGGTGGTGGTGACGCTGGATACACTTGGTGTTGTCGAGTTTGCAGAGAGTAGCGTTGTGTTGTCAGTGAAGGTATCGATACTTGTGACACCCGTACCACTTGCGTTAGGAGTTGTGATGTTTACCGTCTTGACCCTTTCGGTAGTACGCTGAATCCGACCCGTCACAGCGGCTTGCTGGACGAAGTAGCGGCCAGCCGCCAAGTCTTCGAACAGATAGTCGCCCGTTGCGTTAGCTGTCTGTGACGCAACGAGCACGTCGTCGCCAGTCGCTGTACCGCTAGTACTTTCGAAGTTACCGTTGCCTCCATCGCGGAACAGTCGAACCGTCGCACCGGAAGTTATCGCTGTATCGTCTGGTGTCCTACCGTTGTCGGTGAGGTCCGTGAAGATATTGCCTCCAATGGTGGCAAAGTCGGCCGCCATCAGGCAACGCGGTTCAACGTTCTCTAGAAGAAGCTTGCGTGCTCGCTCTTTACGAGTTCGACGCGATTGAATTTGCTTGCGAAATAGTCTGCTGAGCAATCGAAGTAAAAAGTTGGCCATTGAGCAGCTCCTTCCAAGGAGTTCCATGACGGGATCGTTCAATCCCAGCTCAATGTCCCCACCCTTGGCCCGTCTTGACCATGTGAGGATTTCGAGATCGCAAAATGAAACGAGCTCGACCAATTCCAACTGGGATAGGTCGAGCTCGCTAGTTCAACTGCCATTACTGGCAAAACTGTTAATAACCGACTAGTTTACCATCGGAAATCGAGACCGTAGCTCAGACCATGTACCCAATAATCGGTCTGAACGAATTGAAACTGAGGTCGCAGTGCACCAGTAAAGGGTACATTCTCAGGAGCTAGTAGGTTGGTATTAACGTCTAGATCGATTTGATCGCCTGGGCGGACCACATTGCCCCAGTAGATCAGTGAGTAACCCAGGGTCGCTCGCAGTCGTTGTGTCAATTGATAGCCTACGGTTGCACCGAACTCTGGCACCATGGTGAACTGGTCACGTTCGTAGGTACCGATGTTGGTTCGTTGAGCCAGGAAGCCTGTGTTGTAGTTGGTTGTAACGTTGTTGTCGGTAATTGTGCTAGCACCAGAGATCGAAACTCTTTGACGAACATTACCAATTCCAACTCGCATCAGCGTATCCAACGACCACCAGCCTCGTCGACCTTGCCAAATCACTCCCAGCTCAGCACCATTGAATTGGTTGTTGGTATTGAATCGGTCGGTAATGTTGAATGTATTGGTCGTAGGGACACCTGCGGCGGTTAGTTCGGTGAGCTGCTCGTTGGTGGTCAAGCCTTCTTTCAATTGCCAGTAGCGATAACCAGCGGTGAAGTCAATTCTCGAAGCAACAGGTACAGTTTGACACGTCCAGTCCGAGTAGCCACAACCTGTGTTACAGCAAAGCTGACGTCGGAATCGGAAAGCGGCACCATTCAAGCTGTTTTGCAATGTCGCAGTGAGGCTTCCACGGACAACGTTCGGGAAAGCAATCAATTCAGCGTCGTTGCGTCCCGTGTTCGTATTGAAGAAGGGACGAGCGATGATTCGCGTTCCAGTTGCTCCGGTCGAGCTGTCCGAGAAGGTTTCGGAAGTGTCGCTCAATCCAACAAACTCACCTTCGATACCAAGCCGTGGTACTGAGCCCAGCCAAGTTCCGAAGCGAATTCTAAAGCCGCCAGTCGCGTCAGTTAGATTGTCGTCGTTGTTACCGAAAAGTACCGAAGTTGTCGCGTTACCTAGTACCCCAGCGGCGGTACGAGCTGTACCGGTTGGGCTGGTGGTTGCCAGGGGCGGCAAAGCCATTCCCTTTTGGTACCAAGTCAAACCCTCGGCGTGAACCCATCCGTGTGCTGGAAGCGAAATGTACATGCGACCGTAGTTTTGATAGCAAAGGTCGCCAGGGCCGCCGACTGAGCAACTGCTGCAGCCAACTCCGTTGTCGCAACCACCGCCGCCGCAACTGCTGCAGCCGCCTTCATCAAAGACACTCGGTTCGTTGATGACTTCGCCGCCATCTTGTACCACCATGTGACTGGCTGGTTTAACCGTGCCAGTTTGCTTGGTGGGAGCGGTCGAACGCTTCTTAATGGCGGTGCTCTTGGCAGTTGTCGCTTGCTTACGACCCTCTTGAGTGTCTCCAGGGCGCTGCTGTCCGACTGCCGTAGCAGTTACGAGCTGCCAAGCAACTAATGCAGTGAGGGCGATCAGTTTCTTCACGGTTCTAAGCCTTCCATAGCAGAACTAGCTATTTTGGGCGGCCATACTGATTTGGGGGGCCGCAATCTCAACCCAGGCACTCCAGTCCTCGGTTCTGTATTTGCGTATCGTCCAGTTCGAGAACGCAATCTTAGCTTAAAAGGAAAAAATCCCGTAAAAGAAAAACTCAGCTCAATGAGAGTAGTCGTCGCAAGCATCGCATCTTAACAAGCTTGGTCATTTCGCCTGCCCAATACCGTATTTTTCGATTGTACGGTCGTTCATTTTGGTGAAATCACCGTTGGAATTTGGGGCCCCGATCGCTGAAAGTGACCTAGGCTAGCTTTATTCGCAGTTTTTTGGACCTGAAACGACATCCAAAAAATGAGTATAGGCTTGAGGGCCGTGCGCTGCGAATGCAAAAAAGCTGGTGGCGCGTCTATATCGATTCCGAAGTTGGGAAGGGAACGCGTTTTCTATTCCGATTTCCCATGGATGAACTAGCTTCGGTCTAGTGAATTGCGAGTCAGTGAAGTGCTTCGTCAGCCTTCGTCGGTGCTCTAACTGGCTCTGACTGGGGCATTACATCTTCGGCTCTTCTCCGCTCGTAAATGCTAGGGACTCAATTGTATCCGCGAGATTCAGAAAGATCGATGAGATGTTCATAGCATGTAGACGTAGGTGAATCAACGCGTTGCTGGTCTCGTTCGCGTCACCTAGCTCGGCAGCTCGTTGGCTACGGAGCAGCCATTCGGAAAACAAGTCGACATCTCTCGCTAACTCGTCATTCGATTCCGCAGCTTCGCATTCGACGCCGGCGACGTCCATAGTCGATTCGGGGAACAGGTTTTTCGCTATCAAAAGTGCTTCGTACGCATGGGACAGATTTAGATCGTTCATTTTGGGGAGTTCATAATCCAGCGTCCTTCCGCCGCGAGAGTATTCGCCTCGTTGATCGTTCCATCAAGTTTCAGAACGAACTTGAAGGGTACTACCTGGCTTATTTCCGTCTAGTAAACAGCAGGGAATTTCCAAATTCTGCGCCCGGTTCACCCTCCGAATATGCCACTATCATTGTGATATCACATCAATATCAGTTTGGCAATGTTTACCATACTTTCGGAGGAAATCATGTACAAAGAAAAGACTGTAGTCCCACGTTCTGGGTGGATTCCCCTGTTCCTAATGTCAGCAGCTCTAATTGCTCTCGGGGCGCTGTTTATGTTCGTCCTCGCCATAGCTGAAGAGGTCGGAGTTCCCTGGACCCCAGTCATGATCGTGGGAATCCTGCTGGGGGCGGCCACCTGCATCGTGTTGCTGTGTGGCCTCAAAGCTGTTGGTCCCAACGAAGCCCGCGTCATGACTCTGTTCGGAGTTTACAAGGGCAGCGTCGTTCAATCCGGCTTCTACTGGGTGAACCCTTTCTACAGTTGCCGCAAAATCAGCTTGAAGGTTCGTAACTTCGAAACGGGATCTTCGACCAGTCCTGAACAGAAGGATGCGGCTGGCCATGTGGTGCAAGCCAAATCGCGGACGCACGGTCGTCCGTCCAAGGTCAACGACCGGGACGGTAATCCGATCGATATCTCGGCCGTCGTAGTTTGGAAAGTTGTGGACACCGCCGAGGCGACCTTTGAAGTCGATGACTACGAAGACTTCGTCGCGGTTCAAAGTGAAGCCGCGCTTCGGGGAATGGCAACACGTTATCCTTACGACAGCGAAGACCACGAAGTCTCACTCCGCGGGAGCACTCAAGAGATCTCGCACCAACTGCAGTCAGATATCCAAGAACGACTACACAAGGCCGGCGTTCAAGTAATCGAAGCCCGAATCAGCCACTTGGCTTACTCGTCGGAAATCGCCGCCGCCATGTTGCAACGCCAACAAGCTCAAGCCGTAGTGGCCGCTCGAACCAAGATCGTCGAAGGCGCAGTCACGATGGTGCAAATGGCCCTTGAGCAACTTTCGACGCACAAAATTGTCGAACTGGACGATGAACGACGCGCTGCGATGGTTTCGAATCTGTTAGTCGTGCTTTGCAGCGACCGACACGCTCAACCGGTCGTTAATACTGGAACGCTGTATCACTAAGAATGCGTGGTTTGCTTAAGCACATTCGAAAAGCGAACCGCAAAAAGTCCACGGCGCTGTAGAAGCATGAAGAACGACAGGGACTGTGGTGGCACACTGATGCATCCGGATTTTAGATTCGGAAGCATCGGCGGCGGAGGTTGTTCAGCAATCCTGAAGAGATTTTTCCATGACCAAACGCGACTCCTTCCTGCTGCGGATCGACCCGACGCTGCTGAGCGAACTGAAACGCTGGGCCGATGCGGAGTTGCGGTCTACGAACGCTCATATTGAATACTTGTTGCGAAAGGCTCTGGTGGACGCTGGTCGAAAAGCTTCCTCGTCAAATCAACCTTCCTCACCCGGTCCGGCAGCCTCGTCGAGTCAAGCAGTCGACCCCAGTGATCAGGACGATTCTGCCACGCCATAATCAGGGCGCACTAGCCGCCAGCCGTTAGGCTCCGGTTCCTCTGGAATCTGAAGTCAGTCGTTGACTA
>CAYWNG010000033.1:0-11046 GCA_964458685.1 uncultured Pirellulaceae bacterium | reverse complement strand
CTGCGCGGGTCCGAGTATTTAATGCTGTCAAAACCGGACGCTAACGCGTTGCGGCTAGTTCTAAACGTTCGCCGTCCCGAAGTGGGACGCTTTCTAAATGCGAATCGGTTGTCAAGTACTCGGATTCTCCCCCTGCAAAAAAGCAATCGATTCGCCGAGTCTCGAAGAGTCCGCTATGTGTTCTCAGAACCTTTTGCAGTCATAACACCGAACGAGGTTTTGCGGCTACAATGTCCGCACACTCGCCTTGTTCCTGAGCTTGTCGACTAAAGCAGGTCCTTCGAGCGTCATTCAACGGACAAGGATTCCCCCGCTCTTGCTACGATCGTTCACCCTTTCGAGTAGAAAATGATCCTTTCCGGCGAAGAGATTAAGAAGCGACTTGGTTCTGACCTTCAAATTGATCCCTTCAACCCCGATCAATTGAACCCGAATAGCTATAACCTGACTCTTCACAACGAACTGTTGGTCTACGAAGAGGTGGTGTTGGACATCAAACAGCCTAACCGATATCGGCGAATCGAAATTCCCGAAGCCGGATTAGTGCTCAGCCCAAACCAAATCTACCTGGGCAGAACGATCGAACACACCGAAACTCACAATCTAGTTCCGATGATCGAGGGGCGAAGTTCTCTGGGGCGTTTAGGGCTTTTTGTCCACGTGACATCGGGGTTCGGCGATGTCGGCTTCAAAGGCTATTGGACGCTGGAAATGTTCGCCGTACAGCCGATTCGAATCTATCCAGGCATCCAAATCTGTCAGATCATCTACCACTCGCTGGTTGGCCAAGTCAGCGAATACTGCTCGAGTAAGTACCAAAACAACCGTGACATCCAGCCAAGTCTGCTCTACAAAGAGTTTGGTGGAAGCGATGACGATCAGCAACTCAAGCTTAACTTTTAAAGCTGTGTAAGCTAGACTTGAGTAGCTGGACTGCTTTCGAGCAAGTGAGCTGCTTTACCGCATTTGGGCTGCTTTACCGCATTTGGGCTGCGAATCGCAAGGGAACGGAACTTGAGTGAAGATCCAAATCGCTTAACTCGACGAAAGATCCCTTCGACTCTGTTGGCCATCGAGCGAAGTAAGTTCCCGGCGTGGTTAATGTCGTTGTGCTTGCACACCGTTGTCATTCTAACGCTCGCGGTGTTGTGGACCCCTGCCCCGCGCGGAACGGGCGGCGAGCGTGGTGGGCCTGTGGGCATAGCAATGGTCGTCGACAACGCCGGATCGGAATCGTACATTCTCAGCGGTGAACAAGATTCCGCCGAAGGATCGTCCTCCAGTTCAGCCAGTAGTGCTGCACTTGCCTCTCTGCCAGGCACAACCGGGTCAGGTGAAGCTCTGGCCAGCGAACTAAAGGGACTGTTGCCGTCGACCGATGGCGCGGGATCGGGAGTTGCTGCGGGCGATGTTGGACTTGGTTCCGGCAACTCGCAATTGCCCAACAATGGTCGCGGCGCGGGATCGAAGGTCAAGACAAACGTTTTTGGTATCGAAGGCGAAGGCTCGCGGTTCCTCTACGTTTTCGATCGTTCCGCCAGCATGCTGGGCTTTGAAGAAAAGCCGCTCAAGCGTGCCAAGGAAGAACTGGTCAACAGCCTCAAGTCGCTCGGAGAAACGCATCAGTTCCAGATCGTGTTTTATAACGATCACCCCACACCCTTTGGTGGCAGTCAGCGTCCCAAGATGCTTCGCGGCGAAGATCAACAGAAAGAACAAGCCATTCGATTTGTCAAGAACATCAGCGGCGATGGCGGCACAAACCACGTCGATGCGCTCAACATGGCATTAGCGATGAATCCCGATGTCATCTTCTTTCTAACCGACGCTGATGACAATCCGGGCGCTCAAAAGATTGAACGCATCACGAATCGAGCTGACCAGATTGGTGCAACGATTCACTGCATCCAATTTGGAGACGGCAATCCATCGTTCGGCAGCAATTGGATTCAGCGGCTAGCCGAACAAACCCGCGGTAAGTTCAAGTACATCGACGTAAACCAGCTTTGATCTTAGTGGAATTCGGACACTTCTCACTGATGGCCCGATAACTGGTCAGAACGAACCCTCCCGCGTGCTGAGGATTCTCAAGCAGAATTGGCTTTTCAGCGGGAGGGTCGGAAATCGAGTAGTGCGAGATTTCCATGGAAGGCGATTTGATCGCTCTTTCCGCGAATTAGTCAATTTTCCATTAGCCAACTCGTTCGCGCGGGAGGGTTCGGTCGCACAAGTTGCCGGCGATTCCCCCCGCGAAAACCCACGAGAAAACCCAACGGCTCAGCGAACTAGACAAGTGCTTCAAAACTTCTTTCGAACGTTCGGCTGAGCCTTTTCAGCATCGCCCTTTGCCCCGGCTGAATCGCTCGATCCTCCGAACATCTTGAGGGGAAGCGAAAAGACATCGAAGTTCAACTTTGGCAAAATGGAGGGTTCGTCGTCGCTAGCCAAGTTTTTGGGAACCGGAGGCAATTCCAATTGCATCAATCCGACAATCGACAAGCTAGCCGATTGCTGAACAGCTTCAACCTTTGCGCCGCGGAACCATTGAATCCACGGTGCTTTGTACTCGGCAGGCGGAATTGATTTGCCGCGCGGACTGGTACTAGCCGTTTTCCATGCAGTGCTTTGCCAAAGAGCGAACTCCTGCGAAGACTTGTTATCGCTGGTCACGTAACTGCCTCCCAGCGGGCATTGCAGCTTGACATCCATCAAACGCGACGCGACCTCCAAGCATTGATCGTTGGGCACGCGCAGTTGTTGGTGCATCGTATCGAGCATCAGCGCGTTTCCATGGCTAGCTCGCCATCCACGCTCCCACCAAAAGTTGTTAACCCATCGCTCCAGTTGAGTGTTCTGCAAGTTTTCCACATGAAAGCGCACTTGAGCTTGATCGGTCGATTGAATTGTTCCCAAATGCGGTATCGCTCGATCGAGTATAGATCGATCAAACGAAAGCAGACTCCACTGCTCATCTTGCCAGCGCCACAAGCCACCGATCATTTTTGAAAAACCGGCAGCATCGGGGCGAGCCATCACGGCTCCCAGACCTAACGGCAAATGCTCAATCAAGCTTGGCTTGGGCCAAGCTCCGATGTACGCGGGCATCGACTTCAACAACCTCACAATTTTCAACAAGCCCTGAACGTCTTCGGGTTCAGGAGGCATCATGTCTTTGACGCCAGCAAACAGATAGTACGATTCGCCGGGTCGCTCGCCGCGAACATGCAATTGAAGCGACGCAGCGTCGTCAGCGGGTTGCTTGATCTCTACCGAACTCGGCTCGGCAAGTTGCTTGGCAATCCATCCATACTTGGTTGGTTCAAACGGAGCGATGTGACCTTCGACCAGAACATTTTCAATCCCAGGTGTATCGCCTTGATAACGACGAATGCCAAACAGAATCGGATCCATTCTCTTCCAATGCTGTTGATAGAACTTGGCGACGCGAGCATACTCCTCGGCCTCCTGCGATGATACCGACTGAAGCTTTACGTCGGCGATCGGCAAGAATGCTCCTTGAGCTCCTCGCGACGCATCAATCCATCGATCACCGCTACGCAGTACTTGGGAACCATCGGCTCGATAGTCGAACCAAGCTGGCAACAGTCCTGCACTCTTCATACTTTCGATGGAATCTGCATCCGCAACGCCTTCCGCCTTAGCGGCCAGCGATGCGATCTCCGCAAGCTCAAGATGAGCTACCGCTTCAAGCCGTCGACGCAATTCGATCTGATACTTAGGGCTCACCAGTTGGTGGAAAAAGTCGGGCGAAAGATAGGCAAAGACGCTGTAATTGTTGCTCTCAACCATCCAGCTTCTAGCCCACTTAAAGCCATCTGTTGCAGCTAACGAGGGCTCGCCGCGTGTTACTTGAAGATAACGCTGGACGAGATACTCGCTGCTAGTCACCACAACATAGTTCCCATCCACCATCATGAAGGAACGAATGCGATTGTCGGGCGTGGTTAGCAACGAGACCTGAGTACCTTCGATCGTCACGTCACGTAAAGTTGCGTCGGGGTTCTTCGTCAGAACGGCTCGCCGATCCGAATCGATTGCGGACCGAAGTATCGCTGGACTGTTCGTGTTAAACACCGCTCCCAGACTCGCTCCTTCGTTCATGTATAGATCACAACCAAACAGCGCCATGTCACCGACCAATTTGTCGCCGAACATCTTGGCTACCGTAGTTAGCTTAGCCGCCAACATTCGCTCAATGCGCTTGGTCGATTCGTAGTTGAAGCCACGCAGGAAAAAAGCTTGGGTAAGATCGCCTCCGAACCTTTCCGACAATTCTTGGAACCAGACATAGTTATTGAACGACCCGAAGCGAAGATAGAAACACTCGGGAGGTATGCGCGTGGCGATCTCTTCGACGGCTACGTCTCCCTTGAGCTCAGGCATCTTCAGTGCTTGCCAAGTTGGATCTGCTGGCACAGCCAGCTCGCCATCAATCTTGGATGGCTGTCGCAGGACCTGTTCAAGGATCTCCTCTCGCAAGGGCTCGATGGCCGCAAGCAGTGCCAGAGTTTCTAAAGGCTGATTCTTCTCTTTGGGTTTGTCCTCTTTAGGAGGATCGAGATCTACGGCGGGCAAGTTCAACCGTCGTGAAAGCATGTTGGTCAAATAGTAATGCACCAGCTTGGGAACATGGTCGCCAGCTAGTGATTCAGTTGCGTGAGACGTGTATTCGCTCCACCAAAGCCTTAGCAGCTTGGCATGTGGAACGTCTCGAACCTTATCGACAGCAAATACGATTTGTTGGTTGATATCGCCCTGCAATCGAACTTGAAGATCTGCCGTGCCGCGAAACAGAGCGGTTACTTGAATTGAGACTGGAACCTGTTTCTTGCTCTCGCCCGCAGACTGAATTGCACCGCGAACGCGATCGATGATGCCACCCGGTCGGCCGATCCTGCCTCCGCTAGCCACTTCGCCGGACTCGCGAACTTCGATAGTCTGCGTGGTCACCACGGGATAAAACAACCGCTCTTCTGCATCGCTGACGATCACTCGCGGAGTGTGCCCATCCCATCCACGCGGAAGCGGGATTTCGACCGTTAGCACTCCAAAAGGATCTCCGCTCACCGCAAGTGGTACTTGAGCTCGCGAAGGGACCTGAGCACTAGCCGAGTCGGCGCAAAGTGCCGTTAGTCCAACAAAGAGTAACAGCACAGAACTGGCAAAAGTCATTGGTCTCAACGCTACACCCAATTGCCTATGCAAAAGTTTCTTGATCGCCATTCTCTATCGTCCATGAACTGTAAGTACAGAATCCCCAGGGCATAATCTCCCATCAGAGTCTTCATTCTACGGGAGAGAGCAGATCGGGAAACTCTTGCTGCGGGGCACTTGCCCATTATTCGAACAATCTCCGATGCTCGCATTGCGACTCGACAATGAAATTTGCCAGCCCTAAGGCGTCATGCCTGTACAGTGACTGCGGGCATTCTTTATCATCAACATGCAGGAAATGCTTGTTGAGATCGTCAACGTCAAAGCACTCGGGTGAGCTCTAAGCCTCCGTGAATTCCTCAGAGCCCGACTCGGCCTCATCTTGCTTAGACAATAGCAAAGCTGTTTCGACGTCCTCTAACGCCTCAATAGCGTCGGTGTAATCAGATTGCAATTCAATTGCTTTGCGGAAGCAGTCCGCCGCTTCCGCAATTCGTCCTTGTCCGCGGAGCACTAGACCGAGATTATGATAAGCCTCATCGATTAACCCTTTCGTGCATTGAGTGGCCCGGCGATGCGTCGCTTCCGCCTCGACAAACTTGCCTTGCCGTGCTTGTACTGCACCAAGAAAGATGTAGCTACCCGCTTCATTCGGGTCTTCATCAATCGCCTTCTGATACCAAATTTCTGCTTCGGCGAAGTCTCCTCGATAGCGGTACAATTGGCCCATTTGGTTGTACAACACCCATCGCCATTCTTCAAATCGCTCGATCGCATCCAGATAAACTCGAATAGCTTCGTCATATCGCGCCATTTGGTAAAGCATCGTGGCGTAATCGTAGATAGCGCTGATATCGTTCGGATGGGCATCCAACCAACGAGCGGCCAATAGAACTGTAGTGGCTGCATGATCATTCAGGCAAGCATGCCGAAGCATTCTGCGAGTCTCAACCGTGACACCTCTGCGGGCCTCATGCCAAGCGGCCAGCTTGTCGCGAGCTTGTTCATTATCTGGGTCGCCCTTGACAGCCGTTTGGTAAGCCTGTTGCGCCAAGTGGTATTGGCGCAGCGCTAGGTAGACATCCCCTAGGCACCAGTGGGCAACCGCCTCATCGGGCATCAGTTCAACGGCATCCTGAAACCGCTGGAGCGCCTCCGCATACATTTGATGAGCATGGAACCAGTTGCCCAAGTAAAGGTGCGTGAAGGCATCCGATGGATCGAGCTCAAGAGACCGCTCATATGCACCGCGAGCCTCGTCTGAATGTCGATACAACACACCCAGCCGCTGATACAACTCTGCGTCTATCGGTCGCATTTCGATCAGTGCAAGGACCTGCTCGACCGTCTCCTCGTTCTCATTCATAGAGTCGCGTTTTCTTTGCCATTGTTGTGATCAATACTCCGATCCGAACTGGTTACGCCGCCCCACCAAACTCGCTCCATTCAAACGACCGCTCTCCAACCGTCTTGGTTCGGCCCTGTCAGCATTACTCAAGAAAGAAACTGGATTCCTTCTCTTGCGCTCAGGTGGTCTATAGTAGACTCTTCAAATGCGATTCAGCATCGATGATCAGCTTGGTCGATAATCGGAACTTGGGTTTGGGTGAACCAGATGAAGACCAAGCGAATTTGCGCCAGAGTGCGAGAACGGCTGGACCATGAGCTGCTGCGTCGAGTCTTTCAATCAGATCATGGCCGTAGGCAAGTAACGCTGTCGCTTCCCCGTTCTCAGCAACAATCTCTTCAGCCAGCGTCTCTGTGGGATTTGCACCTACGTCGATTCCAAGCTGCCAAACGGCGCGCACCTGCATTCGTGCAGCTCGTTTCTTATCAGCCGCGCTCACTGCCTTGGTTTTGAGCCGAGGCGCATCGATCATCCAACTGCACATCGGGCAGAAACAATGTGCGTCGGGAGAAAACCTGATCGTCCCGGGACGTTCTATCAGATCGAATGAGTTCTCAAGATAGGTCGAGAAGAAGTTCGCAAACACAGGTAGATCGTTTCGATCTACACGCGCAGCGGCAGGAATGTTCAGGTAGTGCTTCTCGATCCAATCTGCCGCCGCTTGCGGTAAAGTCGAATACTTGTGGGCGGTTTGGAACGTTAGCAAACCTGAATCGACAGCCTGACCTACCCACTTCAAAAGCGCGTAGCTCTTCGCCTGCATCTCCACCGCGAGCCCAAGTTGTTGCTGATCAAGAAGCATGTATTGAGGAAGATCAGGAGATTGACAATTCAGACAACGGGCCGAATTAGTGAGTCAGTTTAGATCTGACTACGATGATAAGCTATTTGTCTTCCGTTTCGATCGCGGCTTCCTTCGTATCCGAGGAGCCCCACTGGTAAAGCGAGTCCAAGCGACGATCTCGCTCCAGTGCACGTCGCTCTTGCTCACGTTCATCCTGAAGCATTAGACCGGGTAGGAAGACTGCTCCAAATCCAGAAAGAGACAGAATCGCGCAAAAGGCGAATTGGTATAGCGGATTCGCGGTGAGTAGCCCCCCAGACAACGTTTCGCTTGCTACGTGGCTAACAAATGCAAATCCCACATAGACAACCCCGAGCAGAATTGAAAAAGCACGGGGCGACAAAAGGGGAAATCGTCCGCGAAATGCGAACACCAGGGAACCATACCAAACAAAGTACCATGATAACGACAATACGCTGACGGCGATCGCGATTATCACTTCCGTCGAGGAATTGGCCGGCTGGAAAACTGGCCGATTCGCCGCAGGAATGTACAACCACAAAATCAGCGAAAGAGGGCACGTTAGAATGAAGTGCGTGGCATGCACAATTTTGAAGAGTTCAAAAAAGCTCATAGCTATTTAACTTCATTACCTTTCTTTTACAATTGGCAACGCTCGCGTCGCGTCATCTCAACCTAACCAGCTCACAATGCTTCACGCTGAAGCGTATCGCGATTCGAAATAGACCTAATCTTCCTGTGATCTCAACGTTGTGATGTGCTCGATCCTTGCCACACGGGTCTTCGGACTTAATCGAATTTCACGTGATTCGATGAGGCCCTTTTCATTAAGGGATCGAACGACCTGTTCAGTTTCGCTGTCTAGGTAGACATCGATTGTAGCATCAGGGAATCCACTTCGAGCATCAACGATCAGCTCGATTGCGTATTCTGGCGCGGTGAATTGACCGAAGCTGCCGATGGTGAAATTGTTACAAGAGTAGCCAGCTCCAGCATCGCCGCACCACCACTCATCACCACGGTGACTTGTCCAGCGAAGCGGATCTCGAGATTTTCTAGGCGACAACTTTCTGCGGCCCAAAATAAAGTTTAGCCACGCCAATTAAGTTCTCCTGCTACCTTTAGCCTCGCAATAACTGTCCCGCGCTTGTCTTGACCGTTTTCAAACTCCTGAAGAATCCTGCAAGCCAAATTCAGTAAAGTAAGGCCTCAACGAGCTTTCTCTTAAGATCGGGACGATTTAGTAGCTCAATGCATACTACACGCGTGCCAAGGACTTGTATGCAAAGTAAGCCCGGAATCGAGACACTTGGAATTACTCGATCAAGAGTCTGTCCGAGCCATAGATCTTTATCTTCAGTATAGACCGTTGCGCATCCATCGTCATCACAGCGACAACGATCCCAAACGACAAGCGTGGGAAACGATTGAGCTAGTTGCATCATCCCATCGGACTCAAACGCGGCTGCTAGTGCATTAGTCAGCTCAGGAAGTACATCACCAAGTCTGGTAGCCATCTTTCCAAATCTGTATCAGTTCCCAAGGTCAAACGATTGCCGCAACCCAGCCTATTTCAGTATAGCAAGCCGATCCTGCACCGATTGTGGCTGGGAATTTACGAATAGACTTGGATCGAGTGAATCGACAAAGGCGATGTTAAAAATCGTTTTGTGATAGTGCCACTGGCAACCCCACGAAGAAACAGGTCCAAACCTGCCATTGCACAGGAAGCGGCCCCAATGGCCGCGAGCCACATGAAAGATCTCGTGGGAGCTACGTTCAGGTGCACCGCAATGCATCGCGTCCCAAACAAATCGGACAACCAAGTGGTCTTCGTGTGGATGAATTCGTAGCGGCTCAATTTGAGCCTCTTTAGCCGTACTGAAGCACTTCAGATCTTCAAGATTCACAAAATTCTCCCACTCGCGGAAGCGAACGCTGTGAACAATGAAGGCGTCGTTGGACTGATCGAAGGGTGGAACGGTAAACGCTTCTGGAAACGAATTGCGAACAGCAGCACCGCGACCGCCGCGAGACTCTTTTGTCCATTCGACTGTGATTCGCTGTATGAGGATCATCGCATTATTGCGGCTAGTTGTTGGCCAAGTACAAATGGCTCATCGGAAGAATCAGACTAAGATTTTTCGTTATTCGTGCTGGTTTCTTCGACAGTGCGATCGCCCAAGAAAACAAAAAGGAGTGCTAGAAAACTAGCACTCCTCTTAAGTGTCAATGAACACAAACTCCTTGAATCGAAGCTTGGTTGTGCATCAGGTCCTTAGAAGCCGCCTTGCATAGCGTTACCGGCTTGTGCGGCTGATCCAACAGCTCGCAATACGCCTTCCTCAATGGTCAGTCGAGTTACCATGCCACGAGGCAGGATTGTACTGTTGACCGAGATTGAATCCTTACCAACGTATTGACTCAATTCAGTGATGGTGTTTTCAAGGATAGGATTTGGGCTAAGCGTTTGAGCGTACTTCAGCAGTCCGGTCAAACGAATAACTCCCTGTACTGGCGATGTTACGTCGACCGATGGCTTGGCCTTAATCGCATCAATAGCAGCCTTAATGGTTGCATCGCCTGTTGAGTCGAGAGCAACAATGGCGGCTTTATCACCACCAGCAATCATGATTTGCACTGAGTCGCCAAACATTGCTTTGGCTCGTGCTTCATTCGAAGGAATCTTGATCGAGACTTTGTGCAGATTAAAGCCGTTGTGCTTGCCAACATCAAATTCGATCTTAACTTCATTGGTCTTTGGCAATTCTTCCACCAAGCTCTTCAGCTCGGCTTCCAATGCGTGACCGTCGGCCAATCGGCCTCCAATTACAACGCGAAGAACGTCATCAGCCACCGTAGCACTTGCAGCTCCATCAATCACGCCTTCGTCAATAGTTTTGCCGAAAATCTCAACGAAGCCTTCGGCAAACTCCTGAACAGCTTCTGCGATGTTCTCTGGGAGATCCGAGTTCTCAAGTTGAGCTTCAATCTGACTGAGCGAGTTTTCCAAGCTCTGCTTAGCAACCTTTTTGTCTTCGTCATTGGTTGTGAGCGATGTGATGCGAACGTCAACTGAAGATCCAGGCAGTGCCAGTCCTGTGAAGCCGGACTTGAGCTTAGCTTGGGCTTCCATTTGCTTTGCAAGCTTGCTGCCTGCTGTGTAGAGCACCGCTCCGTCAAGATAAACTTGCTGCTTGCCGGAATCGATTTGCCATCCGAGAACAACTTGTTGAGTGCTGTTGATCATCTCTTCGATTTGCGCCATTTGCAGTTCGCCCATTTCGGCGGCCGCTTCCTTCTGCTCTTCTGTTTGGTCGGCTGCGTTTTCCAAAGCGCCTTCGAAACCAGCTCGCAGGTTCTCGATTGCGGTTTCCTTCAATTCGTCTGGAATCTGTTGGAGGTCGATTTTGACAGAGAATGTGTAGCGAGTGTGATAGTCACCAAATAGTTCACTAGGATTCTTTGGAACGTTTTCCAAAGCTTCCTCGTTCTGACCTACGAAGATCCAGTCCTTTGTTACCTTGGCTACAAGCAACTGTGGGCCAACAGCAACTTCGTAGAGGTCCTTGCCCAATTCGTCGACTTGCAAGCTGGCTTCTGCAAGCTTCTCGAAGAACTCTTTGTGGTTTGTGTTTGGAAGGCAGACGAGCGCTTT
>CAYWNG010000032.1:0-20636 GCA_964458685.1 uncultured Pirellulaceae bacterium | reverse complement strand
CGCTTAGGCGGCCGGTGGCCGTTCTGAACTAGCCGCAACGCGTTAGCGTCCGGTTATGCCTGCATTCAAAAGCCGTTGTTCCGCGTGTTTTCGATCGGGCTAAATCTTGTTTTCGTCAACGAGTGACTTCAAATCCAAAGGAACCGGAGCCTAACGGCTGGCGGCTAGTATTCCTAATAGAACGGCACTGGTCGTCATGCTCTTGCGCGGAGCTAGCAAACGCTTCTCCGAAAACTTCAACGGATCTTGAAAAAAACTCTTCCAGCTAGCAAAGTTTTCGAAGACTGAGTCAGTTTGTGCCGATAAAGCAGAATATGCGGATTATACGACTTAGAAATCAAGGCTGGACTTCGATGCGACTAGCTAGGAAACAACAACTGCTTTGCCTAGTCTTGGTCAGCATCTTGGGACAATGCGCAATCGCGCAGGTGGGACTTCCACCGAACTTCTTCGTTCCGCCGAGCGCAAATGCGAACAACAACCAGTACAGCCCTTCAGTAGGTTCGTTTGATTCGTCGCAACAAGCTCTGGCACCGGAAGTATTGGCTCCTCCATCGCAGACAATGCCGCTGCCTCCGACAATGCAGTTGCCTCTCTCGATGCCGCTGCCTCCCTCAATGACACTGCCTCCTCAAATGCAAGCGCCTCCGGCAATGCCGCTGCCGCTAGTCCCAGCGATACAGCCTAGAATCCAAGGTACAACCAGCGTCGGCGATAAGATCTGGTCGTTGAATTTTCGGGACGCACCCTGGTCGACTGTGTTGAGAGAGTTATCGAAGTCGATTGGGCTGACGTTGACAATGTCCTTTGAGCCAAACGGTACGTTTACCTACTACGACGAGCAGCGATACACTGTATCCGAGGTGATCGACATCATGAATGATCACCTCATTCCACTCGGGGCGATTCTGATTCGCAATGATCAACGCCTAACTTTAGTCAGTACCTCACAGCCTATCAACGACAGTGTTGTTCCATTCATTCCGATCACCGAGATTGACTGGGTGGGGCGCAACGAGGTTGCGGGAACTGCGATCCCCATCAAGGGTGTTGACCCGATGCAGGCTGCTAGCGAGATTGCATTGGTGAAGAGTCCTATCGGACAGGTTAGGGCGTTCGGGAATACGCAGCGTATCGTCATCGTCGACACCGGAACTCACCTTCGTCGTATTCGCGATTTGCTCTTGCAGACGGGGTTCGCAAGAAGCGATGCATCGTCCAGCGTATACCAGCTCAAGAATGCCAAGGCTGAAGAGGTCGCGAAGGCCATCAACGACTTCTTATCGGGCAGTGGCGGAGCTGAGCAAGGCATGCCGCAGTTGAATCCCATGATGGACTCGGATCGTGTAGTGGCCGAGAAGCATACGAATAGTCTGCTCATACGTGGCTCGCAAGAAACGCTGCCAATTATCATGCGCATCATCTGCGACTTGGATCGTTCGCCGCGTGAAGTTCTTTTGCAAGCGCTGATTGTGGAAGTCTTGGTCAGCAATACTAAAGAGTTTGGTGTTGAGGTGGGACTTCAGGATTCGGTCCTTTTTGATCGAAGCATTGTCAACAGCATTCAGACTATCAATCAAACATCGACTGCACCTAATGGCGTGCAGACTACGAATCAAGCAATCCTATCGCAACAGTTGACTCCAGGTTTCAATTTCAATGGTCCTGTACTAGGGGCCAACGCAGCACAGCGGGATCGAATCGGCAGCCAAGGGTTGGCCAACTTTGGAGTCGGACGCGTTAACAACGAATTGGGCTTTGGCGGTTTGGTACTTTCGGCTGGATCTGATTCGGTGAACGTACTTCTTCGAGCGCTGCACGCAAAGTTCAATGTCGATGTCTTGAGTCGGCCTCAGGTACGTGCGGTAGAAAACAAGGAAGCGTTTATTCAAGTTGGCCAGCAGGTGCCGGTAGTTGACGGTGTCACCATCAATGCTGTTGGAAGCGCCAATCCAGTGATCCGACAAGACAAAGCTGGGATTATTCTTAAAGCTACTCCGAGAATCAGTCCTGACGGACGAGTGCATATCGACGTCAATACGGAGAAGAGTGCCTTCAACTTGACTAGAGGTTCGGGAGTTCCAATCTTCACCGACACCGCAAGCGGTCGCGTTATCGAAGCACCCGTCAAGGACATCACGACTGCCTCAACGACCGTTAGTGTTCAATCCGGTGAGACAATCGTGTTGGGTGGAATGATCACCAATAACGAAAGTGTCGTACACCGTAAGGTTCCCTGGCTGGGCGACATTCCATTGTTGGGCAGACTGTTTCGTTACGACTCAAATCAGTTTGCTAGGAAAGAACTGATTGTCTTTCTGACTCCAATAGCGCTCAACGATGGAGTTAGCAACATGCATCTTCAGCAAGAATTGGCTAATACCAAGTTGACACCTGCAGCCCAGGAAATGCTCGCAAGATGGAATGAATTCCGAGAGGCCTGCCTACCTGAATCTGGGCTCATCGGTGGCGGTGGCATGTCTGGAGTCTACAATGACCAGCCCGCCAGTGTGCCTTCGACTCTTCCGGCACCGAACATGGAATTTCCTGTTCCTTCAATTAATGGCGACGGGCGATAGCGACGTGTTCGATCCTTCGCATAGTTTACTGCGGTAGAAAAAAACGGCCTTTCTGGAGTCGATTTATCTTCCAGACGAAGGGTCTTTGAGTGCGGTCCTTAACGCTTTTTCCGAATTTTGTAGGTAAAGCAGGGAATAGCCTGTCACCAATCTGGCAGGCGTCGTCGCATATCTCTACTAGGCGTGGGAATTTATCTGTACACCGTGTTTAAGTAGGCCCACGCACGGTCTAGCTCGAACAAAGGTATTCTATGAAAGTCCCAGTAAAACTGGGGGTCATACTTGGTGTCCTAGCGATCCTGCAGGTTTCAGCCCCCACCCATGCTCAAAACGTTATCGACGATGGCACCTTCGAAGTGCCTGCGACTCCAAACTCAAGTGGAGTCACCACTTACGCCGCAGGTGCCTCAATCGGCGCGTGGAAGGTAGCTGCTGGAGATGTCGACCTCCTGGAAAAGTCTGGGACTTTTATGAACGACGCTCGCGTCGTTGGAAAGTCACTGGATCTCAGCGGAACAGTAGCTGGAACAATCACCCAAGAGGTTGAAACTCGCTTTGACAACTGGTACACCCTATCCTTCAAATACACTGGGAATTGGAGTAGCACCACTGACCCCAAGGGGGTCGAAGTTGTACTAGGAAGCCAGAATTCAAATGTGTGGTATTGGCGTCCTCGAGGCTGGAGCATTACGGATGCTAAGTGGAAGGTTAGAACAGTTCGATTTCAGGCCAAAGGTCCGCTGACTTTGGTTTCATTCAGGTCGCTAAACAACTCGAGCTCGGGAATGGTTATTTCCGAAGTTCGATTGGATGCAGACCCGCCACGTGCCCTGAGCACGGTTCGCGTTCCTTTGCCGAGCCAGTTGGATAAGTTCGTAAAGAATCGTGATGCAGCAATCCGATTGGGCAAAGCGCTCTTCTGGGATATGCAAGTTGGTAGTGATGGCCGAACCGCATGTGCAACTTGCCACAACAACGCGGGTATCGATCAACGTACAGTCAACACGCTGAATCCTGGATCGCCGGGTTCGACTTTTGGTCCACAATTGGCTGGGCAACAAGAGTTGCAAGATGCTGCACGGGCCAACTTCCCCCGTCCGAATCGTCAACTGGTTGGTAGTGACTTTCCTTTCCATAAGTTTGCTAATCCGCTGGGAGATCAGAGTACGAACAGGGTGGTGCGCAGTCGTCCGCGAGTTGTGGGATCGGCGGGCGTGGTTAAGCAGGATTTTGTATCAATCGTTCCCGGAAACTCGGTGGATAACGGACGACGGGTCGCAGATCCGATCTTCAGCGTTGGTGGCGCGAATACTCGACAGGTCACTGGTCGTAATGCACCAACCACTATCAATGCGGTTTTCTTTGATCGACTGTTTTGGGACGGTCGCGCGAATCACTACTTCAATGGAGTGAATCCTTTCGGCAATCTAGATCCCGATGCAGCAATACTGCGAGCGGGTAGGAGGACTGAAAGAACGACAGTAGCGGGCCCCAACGGACCAATCAGAACAACGAGGACCGTCGATGTTCTAAATCCAGAAAAGATTCTGCTCAATAATGCAGCTCTGGCTTCTCAGGCCGTTGGACCAGCTAACAATGCAGTTGAAATGGCCTGGGACGGTCGACAATTCAAGGAGCTAGGTCGAAAGATGCTGTCGCTCAAACCGCTCGCCTTGCAACAGGTAGCATCTAGTGACAGCGTTTTGGGATTGCACGCCGAGCCAACGAAGGGTCTCACCATCACTTACCAACAGATGATTCGGGATGCTTTCCAGGATGTTTATTGGAATTCAACTGCAACCACCAGCGACTCGTATACCTTGATGGAGGCAAACTTCAGTTTGTACTGGGGGCTCTCGCTCATGATGTACCAGTCGACTCTGGTGTCAGATAAAGCGCCTTACGATTCATTCGCATCTGGCGATGAAACTGCGATTAGCGATAGTGCTAAGCGAGGTCTGAAGATCTTCCTCAACGAAGGTAAGTGTATCAATTGCCACGGTGGACCAGAGTTCGCCGGAGCAACCATCAGCGATGTCCGAAACTCAACGCCTAGCCTGATCGAAAGAATGGTGATGGGCAATGGTGGTACGGCAGTCTATGACGGTGGCTTCTACAACATTGGTGTTAGGCCAACACTAGAAGACCTTGGTGTGGGTGCGCGACATCCTCAGTTTGGACCGTTGTCCTATTCGGCTCAGCGTCAGGCGGGTCGCGACATCGGGCAAGCTGATACGGTCAGCCCATCGGATCGAATCGCCGTTAACGGTGCCTTCAAGTCATCTTCGCTGCGAAACATCGAACTGACTGGCCCGTACTTCCACAACGGCGGTACGAGAACCTTGCGAGATGCAGTTGCATTCTATGTTCGTGGGGGAGACTTCAAGAACCGGAACATCGATGACCTAGATCCAGACGTTGACGGAATTCCTGAACTTCAAGGAAACCCAGCAGCCGTCGACGATCTAGTCAATTTCTTAAGGACATTGACAGACGATCGAGTTCGTTTCCAGCGAGCTCCGTTTGATCACCCAGAATTGGTGGTGCCAAACGGCCACAACGGCTCCAACCAAGGTGTCGCCTTGGACAACTTCCTGACGATTCCTGCCGTGGGAGCGGGCGGTGGCGCGGAAGTAAGGTCGTTCGAGCAGATCTTACCTTAAGCACTGGTTCGAACTGAACTCTAGAGAGAGTTCCAAAGTACAAGCGGCTCGGTTGTTTCAATCGAGCCGCTTTTTTCATACGAAGGTCGCTTTAGTTTTTCAGGTCGACACCAAAAAAGGAGCGTGTTATCTCAGTGATACTTAAAATTGGACAGTGGAGGCTCCAATAGGGGTGGACTAGTGCGGGTTATGCGGTTTGGGACTGTCAGCAAGCTGGACAGTCAGCAATATTTCTTGACCAACCTGTCCCATTTCCGACAGCAGACGTCGCACCGATAAGTACGTGGGAGTCTCGTCGTATGTGGCATTCGAGTTAGCCCACGGTTAATCTCGAACAAAGGTTGTTTATGAAAGTCTTTAGAAAACTGGGCATGGCATTTGGCCTACTGGCCATTCTGCAGGTCGCAACTCCGACCAATGCGCAAAACGTGATTCTCGATGGTAGCTTCGACGTTCCCACAACTCCCAATTCAGGCGGATTCAGCACATATAACACCGGTGCCACCATTGGTGCATGGAGGGTTGTTTCCGGTAATGTTGATGTCCAAGAAAAGAGTGGAATTGTCCTCAACGACCCAAAAGTTGTTGGCAAGACTCTTGACATTAGTGGAACAACCTCTGGCATGATAAGTCAAGAGGTCGAAACGCGACCAGGCGACTGGTACACTATTTCGTTTAAGTACACAGGAAACTGGTCCGGATCCAGCGACCTCAAGGGGGTTATGCTTAATGTTGGAAGCCAATTTCAATTCACCCATTACTTTCGCCCTGCGGGCTGGAGTACTACTGACCCCAAATGGCAGGTGCAAACCTTTCGATATCTTGCTACGACACCAACGACTTTAGTGCGGTTCGCATCAGGTAATCCTTCGAATGCTGGCATGATCCTATCCGAGGTTCGAATGGACGCAGACCCACCGCGTCCACTGAGCACGGTCCGTGTTCCATTGCCCGATCAGTTGGACAAGTTCGTAAAGAACCGTCAAGCGGCAATTCAACTTGGCAAGGCGCTTTTTTGGGATATGCAAGTCGGTAGCGATGGACGAACCGCTTGTGCAACATGCCATAACAACGCGGGTGTTGATCAACGCACTATTAACACATTGAATCCAGGTGCGGGAGGGAGCTTTGTCGGTGCCAATCGACAATTGGTTGCGAGCGACTTTCCATTCCATCAGGTTGCAGACCCACTCGGAGACCATGAGTCCAACCGAGTGTTGCGTAGCAATCCTCAGATTGCAGGTTCCGCTGGAGTTGTGAAGCAGAACTTGGCTTCGATCAACTCAGGAAATGCAGTCGATAAAGGTCAAGTTGTTGCAGATACACTCTTCAACGTCAACGGAGCCAACGCTCGACAAGTAACTGGCCGCAACACGCCAACCATGATTAATGCGGTGTTTTTTGATCGTCTGTTCTGGGACGGTCGAGCGAATCACTTCTTCAACGGCGTCAATCCATTTGGTGACCTGGATCCAAATGCATCGATAGTGCGTGCTGGTAGAAGGACCGAAACAGTGACCACTTGGGGACCCAAGTGGATTCAGATTCTTTGGTGGGGGTTTTGGAGTTGGGGATCGACGACTACCACCACAACTATTGATACTCTCGAGCCTGAGAAGATCCTGCTCAACAATGCAGCTCTGGCTTCTCAAGCTGTAGGACCGCCAAACAACAGCGTTGAAATGAGCTGGAACGGGCGTCAGTTCAAAGACCTAGGTCGAAAGATGTTGTCGCTCAAGCCGCTGGCCTTGCAGCAAGTGGCGAACACCGACAGCGTTCTAGGCGGTTGGGCCGAGCCGACTAGGGGTCTAAGAACCACTTATCAACAACTGATTCGAGAAGCTTTCCATGATGTCTATTGGAATTCACCGGCCACCAAGGATTCCTATACACACATGGAATCTAACTTCAGCTTGTACTGGGGTCTGGCACTGATGATGTACCAGTCGACTCTGGTCTCAGACAAAACGCCTTACGATTCATTCGCAGCCGGCAACACGTCCGCGATTAGCGATAGTGCTAAGCGAGGTCTGAAGATCTTCCTCAACGAAGGAAAGTGTATCAATTGCCACGGTGGATCAGAGTTCGCCGGAGCAACCATCAGCGATATCCGAACCACAACACCAAGCTTGATCGAAAGAATGGTGATGGGTAATGGTGGAACCGCAGTTTATGACGGTGGTTTCTACAACATCGGTGTCAGGCCAACACAAGAAGATCTCGGCGTGGGTGCGAAATCACCATTTGGTCCGCCACTGTCTTACACGGCTCAGCGTCAGGCTGGTCGCAACATCGGACAAGCTGACACGGTGAGTCCATCGGAGCGAATCGCAGTCAATGGTGCCTTCAAGACATCTTCGCTGCGAAACATCGAGCTGACTGGTCCGTACTTCCACAACGGCGGTACAAGAACCTTGCGCGACGCAGTTGCGTTCTATGTTCGCGGAGCAGACTTCAAGAACCAGAACATCAATGATCTGGACCCAGACGTTGATGGTATCCCTGAACTTCAAGGAAACCCAGCAGCCGTGGACGATCTAGTTAACTTCCTGAGAACGTTGACAGACGATCGAGTTCGTTTCCAACGAGCACCGTTTGATCACCCAGAATTGATGATACCAAACGGAAGTAGTGGGTCGAATCTAGGAGTGTCGCTTGACAATCTTCTGACCTTGCCTGCAGTAGGTGCTGGCGGTGGTCCTGAAGTAAGATCGTTCGAACAGATCTTACCGTAAGCAATGGTTGTAACAGCCACTTAGGAAGAGTTTCCAAGTATAAAGCGGCTCGATTGTTTCAATCGAGCCGCTTTTGTTCATTATGTAACAAGGCCGTTTGTGTTTTACATTGGCTCATGCCAAGTAGCGCTAGCAGTTTCATTCAAGTCGATTGGAGTTATTTCATGTTGACGACGCACAATGGATCGCACTCACTAGAGCAGCTCGCTACGCTTTATGGGCTAGCCACGATCGACTTGGAGACGCGACAGCCTGATCCCGACTTAGTGTCTCGTTTTCCTAGCCAGTTGCTCTTTCGCGAGAACATGGTGCCTGTCTCGCTGGACACCTACTGCTGCATCGTGGCCGTATCCGATCCGACAAAACTGGAATCTCTAGATCAACTTGAGAAGTTCAGCCCCTTGCCAATTGAAGCTGTGTTGGCTTCGTCGGAACAAATTCGTCGGCAACTTCATCGCTTATTGGGTGTGGGTGGAAGCACAATCCAGGATCTCGTTGGATTGGACAACCAAACGGCTCGTCAGCCAGATCAAGCCAATGAGGCTGAGATCGACGATAAGGCGCAATCCTCATCAGTGATCAAACTGGTGAACGAATTGATCACAGAAGCACTTGAGCAACGAGCGAGCGATATTCATATCGAACCCGAGAAGAATGAGTTGGTGATTCGCTACCGCATCGATGGAAGCTTGTATCGCCAGAATGTCCCCACTGAAATTCAACGGTTCGGAACAGCCATCGTTAGTCGAATCAAAATCATGGCACGACTGAACATCGCAGAACGTCGCTTGCCTCAAGATGGTCGTATCCACCTGACCTTGGCCAATCGAGAGGTCGATGTGCGAGTTTCCGTGATCCCGTCCTATCATGGCGAGAGTATCGTACTGCGACTGCTTACCGGTACCGAAGAAGGTCTAAGCCTTCGAAGTGTTGGCCTTCCCGACTCCTTAAACAACGTGTGGGATCAAGTCATTCGTCGGCCTCACGGTCTGATTCTGGTCACCGGTCCGACCGGTAGCGGTAAAACGACTACGCTTTACGGTAGTCTTGCCGAAATCCGATCGGAGCATTTCAAGATTATGACGGTGGAGGACCCAATCGAATACAAACTCCGTCAGATCTCGCAGATACAGGTACATCCTGAGATTGGACTTGATTTCGCGGCTGGACTAAGAAGTATTCTTCGACATGACCCTGACGTGATTTTGGTCGGAGAAATTCGCGATGGCGAAACAGCGAAGATGGCGATTCAAGCCGCGATGACGGGGCACTTGGTCTTCAGTACTCTTCACACAAACGATGCGGCGAGTGCTATGACGCGTTTGATCGATATGGGTGTCGAGCCTTACTTGGTTGCCAGCACACTCGAATGCGTTATGGCTCAGCGACTGGTTCGAAAGCTCTGCCCACATTGCAAGCAGCCACAGTCGATCGATAGTCTGGATCTACCAGAAGATCTGCAAATTCCCGCACACGCCCAGTTTTTCCAGGCCGGTAGCTGTCGCGCTTGCCACGGCACGGGTTATTCTGGTCGACATGCCATATTCGAGCTAATGGCGACGAATGCTGAGTTGCGTCAACTGACAATACAAAAGGCATCTTCGTCGGAGATCCAAGCAAAAGCTGTTCAGGGTGGCATGCAGACTTTGCGGCAGTCAGCTTGGGAACTCGTTTGCTCAGGTGTGACTTCCTATGAAGAACTCATGCGAGTCAGCCCAAGCGTTGAAGCCTGATTTCCCATAGCCAATCAGAATAGCACCGTATCGCGGTGCGTATGTCACGCCGTTATTGAATGGCCGCAGAGGAGATCGGTAGGTCTACTCTGCGAACCAGTCTAGATGGACCGAAGCGCGAGTCGATGGTAAATCGAATGATCGAACATGTGCGACTGCCTTCAAGCTGTCCGACTGCAAATCCAGATTGAACACTTCCGCCAGTCGTACACTCCGGTGCAATTTTTCGTAGGGTTGTATTGTTGACTAGTCCGCGCGCGACTAACCAATTTACAGTTTTGAACTCGTCTTGATCATCAAGTCCAGCTTCTCTCGCACGAATGATGGACAACGCTAACGATTCGGTCATTCCTTGAATGGTCATCAACGTTTCAAAAGAGGCCTGGTTAATGTTGATTCTACTCTCATCAATCGGCTGATCGGACAGCGTAGTCCATTCCTCCCAGCGTTGCAGCCAATCTGCTGACTTGGATGTATCTGAAGAGAAGGGCGAGGCCAAGACTTGGTCTTGACCGTCAACGGCAATCTGAACTTTGCATTCGGACAGCGCTTGAAAGGATGGTAATCGAATGGCTCGCGAAGTACCAAGCTGAATGCCAGCGCGAATCGATGGCTTAAAGGAATCTTCGGGTTTGTTCCCCAATTGTTGTCGAATCCGATCCTGCACAGTGATTGCGCGCGCGGTTTCATCGGCCTTGCGAGCTTCCTTCATGGCTGAATCGCTTGAATCCGACTCGTAGATTGCAGGAGCGGATCGCCACGCGATTACGAATCTCACCTCCTCGGGAGAAAAGCGTGTGAGCAATTGATCGTACAACTGGGCTAAGTCCGGTTGGTTGAGTCGGATCTTTGCAGTCCCATTCGATGCAATCGTTCCTTCACCGCCTAGAACGGTCCAGTGAGCAGCCCAGCCGGACTGCAAGACGCCATCCGCATTATCGAAAGGTTCGCTGCGGTCTCCATCGTTTTCATTCTGGTCCAGAATGCCGTTCCCATTTCCATCCTCGCCAAAAAGCAACTGTTCCGTCACGCCTGGCACCCTCAGGAGTTCGCGTAGGTTCAAAAGCCTTCTAACAGGTACCGAGTCGCCAGTGTCGCTAGCTTGACCATCGGGGCCAGGTCCCCGAACCTGATTCACAATTGCTTCGGCAATTTGGCTATTCATGCCTCGATAACATAGTAGCTTTGCTACGGCCATTTCTCGAGTGATGTTCTTCGAAGCTAAGTAGTGCAGGTTGAGCTTTGCGGATTCGTTACTTAGACCCAAGGTCAACTTGCCTCGCGTGGGCTGAGTCGGACAAACCGCCATCTTGCCTTTAACTGATTTAAATCCGCTGGCAGACACAATTTGTTGCGTAGGGTCCTGTTCACTATCCTGGTTAACAAGATCCAGTTGCGCTTGCACTCGATTCAACGCGGACTCGGCCAGCAATCGCTGTGACAAGCTTTTGTGTTGCGCGTTAACGAAGAAGAGTCCGCTATTGCTTTGCGAAGTGAAAGCGTAAATGGCTACGGTCAAGCAGGCCACCACGATGAGTACCAGCAACATCATCGCGCCAACGCGACGGTGTTTTCTGGAATGAGCAGGTGGCTTCTCGCGGTGATCAGGATAGCTATTCAATGGAATGATCATCGTAGACCCCCATTGTCAATTTGCTGCAACTGAAAGGTATATCGCTGCCACGTTTCCGGAGCTGTTCTCAAACGGAGGCGAATCTCAATTGCGACCGGCAGTTGATCGGAAAGATTGAAGCTATTCCAGCTTTCCAGCCACTTTCTTCCGTCCCAATAGCGAAACTCAGTAGCGGCAACGGCATTCTCCGTGAAAGAAACTAGCAGCTTGTTGTTGCGCACATAAGCACGCAATAGTCCAGGGCTTCCCTCAGGTCGAAGGAGTGTTCGATTGATGCATTGCGAACCGTTGATTTCGCAAGCCAAAGTCGCTTTGGAGACCGTGGGAGACATCCACAAGAGGGTTTGCTGCGAGTCGGATGAGTCCAGCCGCTGTGCATTTCTACCGCCCATGATTCGGGGATTCACTCCATCACGAGTGATCATCAGAGTATTCGCGTCTCCTACCAGATTCACGTAACGACTGTCTTGGGAGGATTCCCACTGGAGTATTCGTTCGGTTCCTACAGACGACTCAGAAAAAGAGTCGTCTGTAGGTGGTAAAGGCCCCGAAGAATCTGTTCGACTAGAACCTCGCGAAGCTGCCTTAATGTCCAGAAGTAGGTCATTCACGATACAGTCGACTGTTATCGCACGACTGACCTGTAATCGTCCGTTCCTGTTGATTTGAACAAACGTGCCTGTGGTGATCGTGATGGCCGCAACGAGAATGGTCATCAGACTGAGAGCCAATAGGATCTCCAGCAAGGTGTAGCCAAGCCGATGGGCCCACACGCGAGGCCGTGAAGCATTGTGGCTCGCGCGAACGCTGTGCTTCAAATCTGTATCTGCGATCATTTTAAAGCTCACGATCGTAGATTGACTTGGCTAAACTGACACGCGATTGGTCGGCCTGATTGCCCGCCTTCCAGACTTGCACTTCGACATCAATCAGCTTGGGCATATCTGTCGGACGAGCACGAATCGTTACCATCCAATCGGAACCAGCCTCCATGGGCATGGGGCCGGCTGTTACCGATTTGCGAATTCCCGCTCCGATCTCTTCAAGCACGGTATGGGCGCGCCAACAAGCTTCTGACTGTAAATGACAACGTGTGGATGCTCTCATCCCAACAAATGACAAGTTTCCGAGCGCAGCCAAGGAAAGCAGAAGAATCGCAAGCGCCAAAAGAACTTCAAGCAGAGTGAAGCCCTTTCGTTTTGGAGTAGATCTACAAATGGCGCTGGTTGAGTGCATAGATGATCGCAGAAGTTACATGATCTCTAGAACGGTAGCTTATGCGGTTGAAGACGACGGGGTGGCCATTGATCGCATCAGGCTGATTTCAACGGCTAGTTTCGGTTGTATCGATTGCGCGGAATGTAGGGCTGAGCGCCTCGGTATGGTCTTGAGTGATAGGCGGTTGCACCGCTGCGCTACTGCTATCGATTCCAAGAATGGGACAGATTCGTCCACAAGAATCTCAACAAAACAAAGGTAGCTCACTCAATCTCGAAAAGTGCGAAACAAGTGTTGCAATTGCACTGAATAGAATGAACCCTATGGCTGCGTTCTATATTGAAAATTCTTGACTCAAGATTGCAGCGATCCATACGACTGGGCCAGGGCGGAACTAACCTTTAGGAATGGCCACATTTACTTATTCCGCAATCGATAAAGACGGGCGATCCCGAAGCTCTCGCGTAGAGGCTGCCACTCGGATGGATGCAATTGCATTGATCCAAGCCGAGGGTCTTACTGCCACTGCTATTGCTGAGTACAAGCCATCAGGACTGCGACGCAGAAGGCTCGGCAAGGCGGCCGTGGCGAGGATCTACGGGATGCTCGCCAATCAGTTGGATGTCGGCGTCCCTCTGCTTAAGGCACTCCAGGTAATTCGGGAAAGTGAACAACACCCGACAGCCCAAGCGCTTCTTGATGATGTTATCAGTAGGGTTACGGCGGGAGATTCGCTCAGCCAAGCGTTTTCATATCATCGTTCCCACTTTTCGGCGGTAGATATCAATGTCGTACGCGCAGGCGAAGAAGGTGGCTTCCTTAACGCAGCTTTAAACAGAATTGTTCAGCTTCGAGAATGGCAGAGCTCGATGACCTCGAGTCTCTGGGGGGCACTGGCCTATCCAATCATTCTCATATTGGTGGCCTCGATCATTTTGCCCTCCATCATGATCCTGATTGTTCCCAGATTCGAGCCGCTTTACGAATCGCTCCGCAGCTCTGGAAAGATGCCGTGGATCACATCCACATTGCTCACGATCTCTGCCGCACTAGAGCAGTACGGGATCTGGATATTGATTCTTGTTCTCGTAGCCGTCGTTGTAACTTACAAACGGACGCGCGCAGACGATCGCAGTGCCTTGCTGGAGCAGTGGGTTCAGCGCGTGCCTGTACTTGGGCGAGTATTTCAAGACTGGTCGCTTTCGCAGTTCTGTCGAGTCCTTGGCATGCTGCTTGAAAATCGAGTGCAGTTGTTGACCGCGCTGGAGATCGCCGCTAGTTCCTCGGGAAGCAAACAACTAATTCAAACTATTAGCGATGCAAGAACCGAGTTGGGCAAAGGCAGCATGCTCGCCCAACCTCTTGCTCGATCAGGGAGAGTCAGTAAGGAGATTCTCGCCATGATCAGCGTTGCAGAGCAATCCAACACGCTAGCTAGCGTATTAAGCAAGATCGCAGCTCAGCTTGAGAGTCAGTTAAAGCGACGCCTAGAGTTTGCCGTCAAGTTAGTTGAGCCCTTGATGTTGCTCATCTTGGCACTACTTGTTGGAACAATTGTTATCGCATTGCTATTGCCAATATTCGAGAACAACGGTCTGGGCTAGTCCAAGTGCCTTCATTTAGAAAGTAAACCAATGAAAACTAAAAACGCTCGACGCTCAAATGCAAGGGAGGCATTTACATTAATCGAAGTCTTGCTCGTGTTGGCTATCCTACTGGTCATCATGGGTTTAGTCGTTCCTCGACTGACTGATCGGCAAAGGGATGCAAAGATCGAAGCGACGAAGGTCAGCATCGAAGGACTTAGTCAAGCCTTGAAGCTTTATGCCTTGGATCACGACGGAGAGCCCCCGCGAACAGTCGATGGACTTAAAGTCCTTATGAATGCTGGTGCAGGAGACAAGAGCTGGAAAGGTCCCTATCTGGAACGCCCTGCCGTCGACGCATGGAAGCAACCGCTGAACTACCGTTACCCTGGTCAACGCAATACAAAGTCTTATGACATTACTTCGGCTGGCCCAGACAAGATACTCGGCACCCCCGACGACATTGGCAATTAAGGTGCAAGATGTCTAGAAAGCATGCCCGTGCAGCAGTGACGTTGTTGGAAGTGATGATCGTACTCACGATCATGAGTGTCAGTCTGTTGTTGGCTCTACCCGCCGCAAACCGCTGGCTTAAGTGGAATGATCGAATACGGTTGAAGTCCATGATCGAAGACACCATCCAACAAGCAAGAGTGCATGCTGTTGTCCATGGAAGTAATTGTCGGGTCCGACTGGATCGTTCAAGTAACTCACTGAAGATCGAGCAAGTTCGAGATTCCGTTGTCGACACGATAAAAGTGATCCCCAGTCCAAAGCAGGCGATGATTCGTCTGAGGATGGTGCAGACCGGAGGAGCAACTCCAACCATTGATATCGACCCTCACGGCCTCTTTGTCCAACCGGTACGCATTGACGTTGATTCGGACGGACGCCTTTACTCATGGATGACCGATCGTACTACAGGGATGATCACGGATATCACCAACTAATCACGGCCTAAATTGCAAACCATGGAAATCTTCAAGTTAACTGCGAAGAAGAGTTCATCGCGCGGTAGTTCATCGCGCGGTAATTCGTCACTTCAGGAGCGATCAGTCTTAGACCTGAGTCGTAATGGTCTATCGATTTGGACGACTGAGCAAGGCGAAACGCGAAGTTTCAGCTTCTCGTTCCCTCGCGAAGATTGTTCTTGGGAGAACCACGCGGAGATTGCAGGTTGGTTTGTAAAGTCGATTGCAGAAACTCGTTTGACCTCTTCGGCCGTGGAACTTCTTCTCCCACGTAGCGCTGTGTGCCTTCATCTGTTGGAACTCCCATCGACGGATGACTTGCAACTGGAAGGAATGGTCCAAATTCAGGTTGAATCGCTCTATGGTGATCGGGCTGATTCGATTGTCTTCGACTATTCACCGCTCGATTGGTCCGCAAAGTCTGGTACTAGCCGATATGTCCTTCTCGCAACAACACCCAAAAAGCTGCTCGAGTCGCTTCAGCAGTTGTGTAAGGACGCGGGACTGAACCTGAAGCGAATGCTGGTTCGTGATCTTGTCCTAGACTACGCACTGCCGAAGGACCAGCACATCAATTTCTTTGTTTGGATGGATGATCACAGTCGGATGATCGGTATTGCGCTTGGCAATCAAGTGATACAAAGCATCGCGATTCCTGCGATCGCTCCACTGCCGACCGCTGAAGTGTTTCGAGGTTACGAGCGGCGGTTGCTTCAGTCGCTTCCAAGTGAGTATCGCGAGCTGGATATCGGTCAGCGACTTGTTTCGGTTTCGGTCTCTGAGCCTGTAGAGCAACAGCGTATCTCGAATTGGGCGAAGACAGTGGGCCTGGCTGATCCGCGAGTTCTCAGTTCCGGCGAAGCCTACTCCTTGGGTCAGTCAGCGAGTCTTCTCGCGAAGCATGAGTTGCAACATGCCATCGACTTTTGCAATCCGTATCATGCGAAGCCAGCTAGAAGCCTTCGCGGACCAATCATTGCCGCCGCTTCAATCGCCTTGATTGGCATTGGATCACTTTTGGCCTATCGACACGCGGCCCGTACGAACGGTGAAGCGATTCTGTCAGGCATTCAACAGCAAGTTAGTGAATTGCAAGCCGAGCTTGAAGAACTTGGCGAACCCGTCAAGCAGTACGAACTCACACAGAACTGGCAGGCCACCCGCGTTAACTGGGGTAATGAACTGGTTTTGATATCCAAGCAGTCGGCCGCAGCAAAAAACGCATATCTCTATCGACTTCAAATGGACTCGTTTGACGCCGATCGATTGCCTGTCGTACGAATGGATGGCCGAGCAACCTCAGTTCCCGAAGCGATGAATTGGAATCGTCAACTTTCTAAGCTGAACGATCGCTATTCGATTCAGCCGCAGAGCTTAGACTCGGCAATCACCGACCCTGATTATCCGACGCAGTTCCGAGTGGAAGCTCAACTGAACCGTAAGGAATCGGATGAAAAGGAGCTGAAGCCCTCCAAGAAGGATGATGTAGCGAAGGGCGATTCCGAATTGACGAACATGCAAGTAGAAGCAAGTGAAGGGTTAACACAATGAATCGACGCGAAAAGCTACTTGGTGTTGGCTTGCTGATAACCCTTGGTGCTGCTTGGGGTGCCGATACAATTCAAGAAACTTGGACATCGCTGACATCGCCTGTTGAACTGGAACTGGCAGCGGCAACAGAGTCTCTTGAGCAATTGAAATCGGAAGTAGCCGCTTCCCGTGAAAAGGCGCAAACGCTGAATAGCTGGAAAGAGCAATCGCTGCCCTCTGACCCGGCTATTGCGGGGATTCAATATCAAGAGTTGCTCGTGCATTTGCTCGACAAGTCAGGAATTTCCAGTCCAGCAATTAACGTTGCCAGTCCAATTCCTCTTGAAGGGGCAGGGCATCGTCTGCAGTTTACGATTCAACTGAACGCTACCTTGGCTCAGTTGGGCAAGTTTATGGATCAGTTTGAATCCTCTGAAGTACTGCATCAAATGAAGCAAGTTCAAGTTCAGCAAGCCGAGGGACCTGAGTCTGGACAATGCAGCATCACGATGGTAATTGAGGCGCTGGCCCTTCAAAAAGCCGAAGGGGCTTCGTTAGAAAAAGCGAAGAAGCAACACGCACGGGGTGGAATCAGTCGACAGCTCGCGGCGAGCCGCTTGTTTCAGAAGCCCGCAAGAGAAGCATCGCAGCCCAAAACAGAGTTTTCTATCGATCCATTCTTAAGCATGTTTCAACAGAAGACGGTCGTTGTTGAAAATGTGGAGCCTGAGCCCACTGAGTTGAAAGTTACGACTCCATCCAAGCCGAAGTTGGTTGGCATTATTGGGCAGGGGGATAAAAAAACCGCTCTGGTCTACAAGACATCCGAGGAGAGTCCGATTGTTCTATCGGAAAACTCATCGCTCGCTCCCATCGGCAAGCCTGGGGTCATTCAGGCAATTACGGATGACAGTATCCTAGTGCATCAAGAGCAATCAAAGATCACCATTCGACTGGGCGAGCATTTTGATTTTTAAGCTCTAAGCCTAAAGCCTAAAGCCTAAAGCCTAAAATCCCGCTATCTCGCGACGGAGATATCGCGATAGACTGGAGCGACCTGCGAGTCTTGTCGGAAGACTCGAGCGTTGGCTTCATCGACGGCTTCAGCATTGCTGCATGATTCAGCTAGAGCCACTTTGTTGTATTGCAACAAGGTGCCCTTTTCAAAGTGAATGTTGCGAAGAGCCAGCGAATACTCTATCTGTGCTTGATGGTAGCGCAGTCGAGCGTCCAAGAGGCGGCGATGCGTTTCCAGGATGACGTCCAGCTCAGGCGTGTTTCCGCTGGCTTGACGGTCTTCGAGAGCATTGAGCTGCTTCACAATGGAGTCCAAGCGAAGCATTTGAAGTTTCGAATTCTCGTAGGCTCGCTTGGACTCACTGATGGCGTTGCTCAGTCCCAAGTGAACGGCTCGCTCCTGTTCCCGCAACTGTTCGTGAGCCCGCGCTAAGGCGAGTTCCGAATTGCGCACAGCGGCGTGAGCTCTACGGAAGCCGACGGGAAGCGTGTATTCCAACCCTGCTTGAATCTCTTGCAAGTCTCGATCAAAAAAGTCGCTGCCGTTGGAGTTGTCTAACAGCCGGTCACCGAATCCACGAATACGATAGCGACCGATGATGTCAAGCTGAGGCTTCAAGAAGTTTCGGTTGGCAATCAGCTCAAGTTCGTTTTGCTTGATGATCCAACGTTGACGACGCAATTCCTCACGGTAAGAGAGAGCGTCGTTGATTGCGGAATCCCAATCAAAGATGACTGGAGCTTCGGCGGGCTGGTCCGCTGGACGAATGATTCGGCCATCGTTAATTGGCAATCCAATCAGCAAACGCAGCTTTCTTTCGGCCATGCGCACGCCACCACTGCCACGAAACGTTCCACCCGAAGATCCGTTGTTCGTGCGAGTTCCATCCAGTGGTCGGCCATTGATCGCATCAACAATCTCGGCTTGGAAGCGATGGACTTGCTCTTCGGCTTGAGCGATATCGCCAGCGCTCGTGTCTTTGCGATTCTTGCGTCGAGCCAACGTTTCCTCGGCGATGTTGCGCAGGTCGATCTTGGCCTCAAGATCGCGATAGGCGAAGTATAGATCCCAGTAAGCATTTTCGACCTCTGCCGTGAGGTCGCGGACCGCTCGTTCGAACTCGACCAAGCTGATGTCGGTTCTGGTTCGAGCTAAGAGAACACCGTTGAGTACACCGGGCTGAGCGCCTGGTCCAGCGATTCGATTGAACTCGCTGCCAGCGCCCTGTAGCAAAGGCTGTCGCATCTCGGCTTCGAAAAGAGATTCCCAGCTTTGACGTCCGAGTCGGTTACCGCTTTGGTTGTTGTTGTCGGCCAAAGTCACATTTCGGAAGCTCATCAGCGCGCCGGTGGCAGAGCGTTTCGAAACTCCTACTTGAGCCGTGTTCAGGGCTTGGTTGTAATTGCCGTTAACTCCAAAGAACTGGTTGTTAAAGCGTCGATTGTTAACTTCGAAGAAATTGTTAGCGAAGAAGTTGGCATCAAACGCGCTCAGTGCCGCCTCTTCGCCGCCTCGTGGATTGGTGTAGACAAGCGCTGGATCAAGTTTCGTGGCGGTTGTTTCTGGTGATCGAAGTACCGTTGCGTCTAGGTCCCTCATGACCTTGGATGAGGCCAGTGCTTGCGAAATGCACTCCTCTAAGCTCATCGGAAAGACCAGATCGCTGGTTAGCGAAGACTCGTCGATGTCCAGCGGCGAAATCGACTCGGCTACGTTGTGCTCGCAATCGTTGCACAGCTTTGCCGACGCGAGCTTCAACTGCTCAGGGCCACTCGCAGGTTGGCTGGGCGGCGCGTGACAATAGTTCACGTCGTGCAGTCTCTGGCGAAGCGAATTGACACCGCAACCAGTCATCGCGCTAGTCAACGCTCCGGCCAAGAGAAGCCTAGTTGATATTATTCTTGTCCACCGCATGCCGGTCGCACTAGCTTTGTTGGTTTGTGAGATCTTATACCCCAACTCTGGTTTTCGACTTTGCCAGCCAGTCTGGTTAAATCAATTTTGCCGGTTGTAGGGAGAAAAGTTTGCTAGCCTGGGACTGGATGTTGCTGGGTATCCGCAACTTGCTGGTTTGAACTCCGCGGATAACTAAGATAGGGGGATCACTCCATTCCTGTTCAAGTTAGGGCACGTAGCGGATGATTGCCGGCATTGGCCTAGAACAGATCGATAGCATTCTTGACCAGCTTGATAGCATTGGCCGGGAAGAGAGTTCGCGCGGCCAGTTCTACGAGACGGTGCTTCATCGATTGAAGCTATTGCTAAATGCACAAGCCGCTGCTTGGCTGATTCCCATAGGATCGAAGTCAGGAGTTCCGACTGCAGGGCCACAGTCGTTGGGACCACAGTCGTCGGCACCACAGCCATCTGGTGCTCAGTCTTGGAGTATCGCCGCTTGCGTTGGTACCGTCAGTCTTTCGGAAGAGTTACTCTCCGAGCTTCGGGGGTTGCATCGAGACAACGCTTGGTGTCAGGCTCCATCGGCGGCCGAGATCCTTGTAGGATCGCAGAAGGACGCCGGTAATGGTGCGCTGTACGTTCGCTTGAACTCGGCGGTCGACCCGTCTTCCGCTCGCGACCTGGCGCGATTGATCGAGGCTTTTGTAGAAATCATCGTTCAGCGCAGTCAACGCGATGATCGAGACTTCTTACAAAACAGTTTACCAAGCTTCCACAGACTGCTAGCGACCTTGTCTCAGTCGACCGATATCCAACAGGCCGCGATGATCTTGTCGAATGACTTACAGGATATTCTCAATGCGGACCGAGTTTCGCTGGCTCAAGTCTCTTCTGTGGAAGCTAAGTTGCTCTCGGCGAGCGGTGTGATTCACGCAGCCTTATCGACGGAAACAACAAGGCAGATTCAAGAGATCTGTCAACGAGCGGCAATCGCAAAGCAGCCTCTCGTGCACGTGGACAAGTCAACACAGTCGAGCGGATCGCAGTTGTCGTATCACCATATCGCAATTC
>CAYWNG010000031.1:0-20725 GCA_964458685.1 uncultured Pirellulaceae bacterium | reverse complement strand
ACTTCCGTATTGATGCGTCCAGTCGTCTGAGCCTGGCAATGCTCCCTGTCGCTTGAGCCTCAAGCCCGTTGGCGATTCGGAGATTTCCGCTTGCTCAAGCTGAAGGGACTTGAGTCGCTCGCCTAATTTCGCTCGCACATTTTCGGCTGCAATCACATTAAGTTCGCCTCCGTACGGACGAACGGCGCTGTAACAGGCCTGCCAATCTTCATCAGTAGTCGCCGTTTGGTTAGGTCGCGAGACAAAGACCATGTTCGCGACATATTGAGGCGGTTTGAAGTCGCGTGGCTTCGCGTGATGCACGGTAATCTTGCCGTAAACACCCAGACGATCTAGTTGAAGCCTAGCCTGCTTCACTCGCCCCAAATCGTTGTCGACAATTGCCAATTGAAAAAAGGGAGTGTGCTTGGCCCACGCTTCGATCATTGCAGGATTACATGGACCGAACCAAAATGCATAGCCCTCGGCCGGTCCTCGACTCAGCCAACCTTTCAAGCGTTCCTCTGCTGCTTGAAGGCTACTGGCCGATGGTCGCTCCTGCGGATTAGCGCCGTCCACTTCTTCCACCGCCGCAACTGAAGGCGCATCCACTCCATAACCATAGACTGCTCCAGACTCAGCAACTGCAAACAGCTTTCGATCAGCGACTAACAAGCGACTGATCTTTTCACCCACGACAATCTCTTGAACAATCTGGGTGCCCAACCACTTACCTTCGATGAGCTTAGGCAACCGAATAACGGACAGCTTTCCAGCTCCCGCTGCAATCAGATGTTCGCCGGCACCTATCAGATCGTCGGTCGCATTCGCAGCGAATGACCATTCCGGCTCGCGAGCCTCGTCGGCCTCGGAGTTCGCTACATAACAACTAACATGCGGTTGACCTTGAATCTCATGCGAAGCGTACAGAAAATCGCCGCGAATCACGGGCTCGCAAGGCATGAAGGCCGTTTTCTTTCCGGTCGAAATATTGAAGGCACGAGTTCCCTTAAGCCGCGTGTGGACGAAGAACTGCTTTTGATCGGCGGCTACAAACGAACCACCGGTGCCTTTGCCTCCAGCGTTGATTTCAAAGTACATGAACTTTCCATCAGCGCGATCAAACACGGCTGGCACACTTCGTCCTCCAGGAACGATGAGGTGCTGATCGGTGGCTACCAATGCGCCTTGTGGACCAACGCCTGCAAACGAAGGCGCGCTATGCGGTTGTTTGATGTATTGTGACCCCGTACTGTCGTTGACCCAAACAACTTGACCGGTTTGCACGTTTAAAGCGTAGATGAACGTTCCCATGAACGGCCAGATACTCGCCGCAAAGTAAACCTTGTCATCTTTGACAACCGGGCCGCCGCGCGCGGGCCACGCTGAAGTCAATCGTTGATTGCCCAAAGCGTGTTGCGACCTAGGAGCTCCCGAGAACTTCCACAACAGTTCGCCTGTATCCACAGCAATGCAATACAGATAACCATCATCGCTGCACACAAAGACTCGATCTTTCCAGGCAGCAGGAGCCAGTCTGATGGGCGCCTCGGCAAAGAATGTCCAACAAGCTTTGCCGGTACCTGTATCGATGGCCAGAAGTTTATCTTGATCGTTGAAGCCGATCAGCATCTTTCCGCCAACTACGATTGGCTCGAAGTTGCGATCGTAAGTCATCAAATCCTGATTAAGCGGATCGTCCCACGCCGTGGTTCGCTTCGGAAGCGACAGCTTCCATAGCGGTTGAAGATTGTCGGGTAACAAATTGGGAGAGTATGCCGAACGATTCGCATCGTAACGCCACATCGGCCAGTCTTCGCTTGCTCCCTCTTCATGTGTCCCATCTTCATGTGTCCCCTGCGAAACCGGCTTCTCTGCATGAGCGCTTTGAAGTAAGATGGCCTGAGCGATCAACAACAGCAGTTGGATCGGCATCACAAGCCAGAGTTTCAATCGACGTAGCATCATAGGTGAGTCTAGAAATTTGGGCCAACAAAGGCCGAGTGGCAAAGGAGGGTGTGGCAAAGGCGGGAGTGGCAAAATATCGATGCCTACTTCTTGTTCTTTCCAGGCGGTATGGTCAGCAGCTTTGGAGCCGTCTCGACCGTCCCCACAGGAACGCTAACCAGTTTATCGCCAACAGCAGAATCCCAATCAACGTTCAACAACAGATCGAAACCGGGATTCTGTTCTTTGACTTGGCAAGAGCAAGGTCCGACAATGAACGATGTCGCCGTGCTGATTACTTCGCCTGTAATGCCTTGCCCTACCAGAGCGTAAAGCACGATGCCTCGACCAAAGACAGGAAAGGCCATCGGCTGATCCTTGAAGTCAGCTAAATCGGCTTCGCTATTCAGCAAGCAATCCAGCAAGAACTTTTCCTTGGGATCATCGCGTTTGATCGTCAGTACAGAGAAGCTGATCTTCAATTTGATTTTGGCTTCCTCCAAGACAGCCTTCGAAACCTCCATCTCTTCGGCGGTTGGCAAAGCGATGCGCTGCGTGTCCAAGGCTAACTGCTTCTCTAAAGCTGCTTGAGCGGCGTCATCCTTCTCTTTATCTCCCGACTGAACGAGCAACCAAACTGCCGAGTCTCCACCGATCAAACGCTTGACTAACTCCTGCCGCACAGGCGAGTCCATTACTCTTGCAACATTATCAGCTTTGACGGAGCTGATATGGGCAACCTGTTTGCGAAGCGAGGATCGGTTAGGGTAAATGGCTACGAGCAGCGATTCGGTGTCTGCCTGAGCATGCAACTTCCACAGCTTCTGAAACTGGTCGTCCGGCGTAGCTTGAAGATCAAGGCGAGTCAACTCAACCACACTCTCCTTATTCTTGGCATCCACTTTTGCGAATGGCTTGAGCGATGCCTCGGTCGCCGAACTTAGCGGCCCTTGTGAAAGTACAACGACGTGATAGCGATCTGGATTCCATCGCTCCAGTGCATAACGGAAGACGGGAACCTGGCAGGCCCATGCTCCCGCCGATATCAGCATGGTCATGGCGATACCGAAAGCCAAGGGTATCGACCTTCGGCGCGAAGAGATGCGAGTTGAGCGAAGGGGTTTCATTCGCAGTATGATTGAACAGAGTGGCGGGATTTTTTGGACGGCGAGGCTTGGGCGAGGCTTGAAGGAATACCCCATTGTAATCCGATTTCGCCGAGATCGATTAGGCCAGCAAGGCCTCGTTGGGTCGGTTTTTCATCGAATCCCGCTCAATTTAACCGATCCTTAACTGATCAACCGCTGCATCCCTTGACGTTGAGCGCGGCAGCATTGGCTGTCGCAAAGGCCGCTTGAAAGTTATAGCCACCGATAGGCCCATCGACATCCAGAATCTCGCCAGCCAAGTAAAGTCCTTCGGCTAGTCGACTCTCCATCGTATGCGGATTGACCTCACTGGTCGACACGCCTCCGCTGGTTACTTCTGCTTTGCCATATCCCCGTGTCGAATCGATGGGCACGACTAAACGCTTGAGGTCAGAAAGCAATTGCAGACGACTCTTCCGCGGCAACTCGGCAACCAATCGCTGATCGTCCACTTGAGCGTTGTGCAAAAGGACTGAAGCCAATTTGCTGGGAATCCAATCACCAATCAAACTTCCCACGCGTTTGCGACCATTCTTCGCAGGATCAAAACGCTCAAGTAACTCCGTGTCGCTGACATCGGGTACTAAGTCCAGTTCGATTGTCATTTTAGGTAGTGAACTATCTGCCGCCCGCGCAGCCTCGTACTGCGACACGAACCGCGAGACATTCATCGGAGCGGGCCCAGAACATCCGAAGTGAGTCCATAGAAAACTCGATCGGCAAACCTTACGCGTATCTTTATCCTTCTTGCTGCCAGACACGAAGCGCACCGTTACATCGGGCAGCGTGATACCAGTCAGCTCGTGAACCCAACCTGCGGGACTGACCAAAGGCGCGAGCGCTGGGAATGTCGGCGTTACCTCGTGTCCCACATTTCGAACCCATGCGTAACCATCGCCTGTTGTTCCGCAACCGGAATAGGACAGGCCACCTGTACACAACAAAACGTTATGACACGGCATCACTTCATCTTCGGTAACGATTTCCCAGCGACCAGACTCGACGGATCGTCGCACGTCTTTGACGGCAACTCCCGTGCGCAGTTGAGCCCCAGCATTTTGAAGCTGCGTTACTAATGCATCGCGCACATGCAGGGCTCGATCGCTGGCTGGAAAGACTTTGCCGGTCTCTTCCACTTTGGTCGCGACGCCCCAGCCGTTGAACCTTGAGACAACCTCGGCCGGTGGAAGTGCAAAAACCGCTGGCTTGAGAAAGCGGCCCTGCGATCCAAAGGCTTCGACGATCTCTTGCGGTCCGCAATGATGAGTGATGTTGCACCGCGTACCGCCTGACATCAGAATCTTGACGCCAGACTTTACATTCTTCTCCAAGACCAGAACATTCAATCCGCGATTTGCAGCAACGATGGAGGCCCACAGTCCGGCGGCACCACCACCGACAATTATCAGATCATACATCGCGTTGATTTCGGTCTCGAAGAGTTTGCACAGGTCTTCCTTATTAGCGCGGGCTATAGGAGATTAAGAGTTACCAGTGTAATTGCGGCGGGAAGTACTTGGCAATCAATTCTTCGTAATAGGGACGCAAGCCAGCAACATCCATGCGTTCTTTTCTCTTGGTGTACAGATCGTATTGATTGAAGTCGTTGACCCACTTCAGCAAAGCTTGATCGCTTTCGACCAGCAGGTGGCTGTAGGCGTGCTCGCGATGGATGGGATAACACGAGTGATAACGAATCATAGCCAAGGCTGGCTCGGGAAGATATTCTCGAGTCACATGATACATGTACTCGTCATGCCCCCACGAGAGCATTAAGTTGCTCAGTCCACATCCGGGCTCATAGATACCGCATTCCGTTTGATAGAGCGATACTTCGCGATCGGGATTCTCTGTAAACGCCTCGTGGTAGACGATCCGGTCACTCCATTTGCATCCCACTGGAAATGTATCGCCCACAACGGCCCATTGAGGCTCACCCCACAGGCAAAGAATCTTTCCCAGGTCGTGTACCAATCCAGTTAGAATGAACCAGTCCGGTCGACCATCGGCGCGAATCGCTTCCGCAGTTTGTAAGAGGTGTTCGATCTGCGGTAGATCCAAATCAGGATCGCTGTCATCCACCAATTGATTGAGATACTCCATCGCTTCCCAAATACTCATTCGACAACGCTTGAGCCCCAAGTACTCGGCGCGCTTTTGTTTCACGAACTCTACCGTTTGATTGCGGTGATTCAACCGATAGAACTCCTTCACGCTGGGCCTAGCTTCCGCAGCATAGTCGCGAAACTTTTCAGTCTGCTGGCTGACTTTATCGCTTTGAAAACTCGCTGGCTCAGGGTAGCGTTTTAGTAGATCTTCTTCCCAATGGTCCAGATCTTCTAGCGGATGAGACTCCGAGTTTCCCGATTGTTGTTTAGCCGATTCAGACATTTTGAATTGCCAGAGGAGGGATTAAGTCTATTCAGTCGGTTTCATTCGGAAGCGATTTCACCGCTGTGCTTGCGTCCCATTATAATGAGTTGGCTGGCGAACGACAGTTCGAAGCAAATTGCGTAAATCGATGCGACAGTTGGCAACACTTCTTTCCCAAAGACGTTTTGGACCTTAGGCAAACTGAATTTCAATGCTTCACTTCCCAAACAACCCGTTCCCTGGAATGAATCCCTGGTTGGAAGGCTTTTGGGGCGATGTGCATACATCGCTAACGACCTACTCTCGTGATGCAATTCAGCGGCAGCTTCCAGCCGACTTACAGGCTCGAATGGAAGAATACTTGATTGTCGAAGAGCCTGGATCTGGTGCCAACTCGTCGCGCAGACGAGTTTCACCTGATATTTTTATAGGTCAGTCCAACTCGCCACTGGCGGTGTCTACGTCTCCAGTGGCAACTGTGATTGAGTCTACGCCAGATGACCTGCAAGAGCCGATCCGATTTCGCACGAGCGACGAGCCTCAGACACTTCGAGAGATTCAAATCATTGATCTCAAAGCTGGCCGACGTGTGATCACAGCAATTGAATTCCTCAGCCCAGCCAACAAAACCGAATTTGGACGAGCGCAGTATCAGCGAAAACAAATGGAATTTATTGCTGCAGGAGTTAACCTCGTCGAGATTGATCTGCTTCGATTCGGCCACTGGGTACTTAGTACCGAAGAGTCGCAGTATCCACCTAGCTGTCGTGATCCATATCGGATCTGCGTTCGACGTGGTAACCCCAACAGCGACCGCGAAGCATACCGAGTCTCGTACGCATTTCCGCTTCCAAGCATTCGCATTCCTCTTCGCCCTGGGGACGAAGATGTACGACTTCCGCTCCAGACCATCTTGAATCAAGCTTATGAGAATGGTCGTTATGGAAACGACATCGACTATTCAAAGCCGCCCGAACCACCGCTGGAGGAGTCCGATGCGACATGGATTTTTGGCTGGCTGAAACAACGCTCCAACGAAGCGGTTGAGGGGTGAAGTTGGTTCCAAGATGCCGGGTCTATTCGAACGATTCGGTTTGGCTTGGAAACGATCCGTCGCGTACTGACGAATTGTACTTGAGTACAGCATCGGTGATCTGTTGAGCCAGATTGGTCTGAGCGCGAACGAACTTGGGAACACGATCGACAGTTAATCCGAGCATGTCGTTAGTCACCAAAACTTGGCCATCACAATCGGGACCTGCACCAATCCCAATCGTCGGAACGGCGAGCTGAGCCGTAGCTTGTTTGGCCAACTCGCGCGGAACGCACTCCATCAATACACAGAATGCACCCGCATCTTCAGCAGTCTTTGCATCGGTCATCAAACGATCGGCGTCACGCTGGACTCGATAGCCACCCAAAGCATGTACGCTTTGCGGTCTCAGTCCAACGTGTGCAATTACCGGAATACCCGCATCCACCATCGCGCGAATCGTATCGGCTTGCTCGGCACCGCCTTCCAGCTTCACGGCTTGGCAACCCGTCTTTTTCATTACCTTTGCCGCGACTCGCAGGGTCCTACCGACACCCAATTGTCCATGGGGAAAGGGCAAGTCTACAACAACCATCGATCGCTCTGCCGCGCGAGCAACCATTTGACCGTGGTAAATCATCTGCTCCAAGGTAACAGGGATGGTTGTATCGTGACCTTGGACAACCATTCCCAAGCTGTCGCCAACCAACAGCATGTCAACGCCAGCCAAATCCAGCAACTTGGCCATCGTGTAGTCGTAGGCGGTCAGCATGCTAATCTTCTCGCCGCGTTGTTTCATTTGCCGCAAGCGAAGGGTCGTGATTCGGACAGGTTTGGCGTTCATAGTCTTAAAGTCAAGGATTTCGCCCGCCAAAGTGATGTCTCTTTCGCAAGCGATTTGGATTACAATTGAGTTAGACGCGACGAATTCTGGAGAATCAAGAGTTCCCCTGGATTCGACGCTTCTCGGTCTTGGGCGTGCGTGGCTTGGACAATTCCAAGTCCTGCTTACCAAGGCCTACTTATCGACACGCTCTGATTCTACTCGGAACAGGTGATCTCATGAAACTCTGGTCGTTGTGTTTGTCCATCGGAATGACGTTTTTGTTAAGTGTCACAGAATGTGCTGCACAAAACGGCCTGAAGACCTTCGATAACAAAGGGACTCTAGTTGATGTCGGCGACTACCAATTACTCTTCAAGGCCAAAGACGGAACTGATTACACCGTCTATTTGAACGCGGATCAGTTGAGTTTCAGTTATACGGGAACGGCCGAGCCTAAAGCACTTTCTCCCGGCATGATGGTACGCTTCAAAGGGAAGTTCGACGCTAAAGGAAATCCACAGGAAGATTTGAAAGAACTTGAGATCTTTCTTCCGAAACAAAACGTGAGAATGAATCCCGAAGAACAATTAGCTCAAACACCTGGCGCTTACCCATTAGGTGGTGATAAGGCAAACGCTAATGGCAACGATGCAGGAAACCAAGTTGCAGGCAACCAACCTGCAGGAAATGCCGACGCCAAAGCGAACGCAAAAGATGCCAAAGACTCCAAGACCAAGAACGCCAAGCAAAAGCCAACCACTAAGTCCACCGACAAGAAACCAGTAGGCAAACAAGGCGGCGAGGCTCAAGAGTACAAGATAGTCGGCCAAATCATCAACGCACAAGGCGGTAAGATTCAAGTGTCAACTGGTACTCAGTCGTTCATCGTTCAAGTTGCCAATGCTGCGAAGATCACAGTCGCAACGCCCACCGCCGTTTATTGCATGCCGGGCGACGAAGTCCATGTTGTTGGCCTGACCAGCGTCGATCAACCCAAAGAGGTTCAAGCACGAACGGTTCGCATCACAGGTGCTAAACCTCTAGGCTCGCAGATCATCGAAGTCGACGACAAGAAATCCAAAAAGCCAGGAAGCAAAAGCGATCCCAAGAAAGACCCCAAAGCCGATTCAAAGACAGGCACCGATCCCAAAGACCAACCCAAAGCTGGTAGCAAGAAATAGCCTCTCAGAGAACATACGAAAGAACCGGATGGCGCGATCCCTTCCGCTAAGTTAAGCTCAACGTCGGAGTTTTGAATGGTTGACTGGGGATTTATTCGAGTCACGGCGGCCAGCCACACTACACGCGTGGCTGATCCGAGTGCAAACGCGAACTCATGCCTTCAAGCTCTTCAGCAATTCACCTCCAGCGACGTAGTGGTCTTCGGCGAACTCTCGTTGAGCGGATACACGTGCGGGGATCTATTCGCGCAGGATACTCTGCTGACTGCCTGCATCGCTGCACTGGAAGAACTAGCCGCTGCCACTCAAGACTCGAACCAGATCATCGCCGTTGGGCTGCCTGTGTCCTTACAGGATCGCCTTTTCAATTGCGCTGCAATTCTTTGTAACGGTCGAGTGATCGCGGTCATTCCCAAACAGTTTCTGCCGAACTACCAAGAGTTTTATGAAGCTAGGTGGTTCGCGTCGGCGGATGGCTCCGAACCCAAGGAGATTGCGTTGGGTTCGCTGGGAAAAATACCGTTTGGTATCGATCTCTTGATTTCACGAGGTCCTCTCAAGATCGGCGTCGAGATTTGCGAAGATCTGTGGATGCCAGTACCACCCAGCAGCTTGCAAGCCTGTGCCGGAGCAAATCTGATTCTCAACCTTTCTGCATCCAATGAACTGATCGGCAAGGCTCAGTGGCGAGAGACACTCATTCGCAGTCAAGCAGGCCGATGCATTGCCGCCTACGCATACGCCAGTTGCGGACCGAGCGAATCGACAACCGATATTGTGTTCGGCGGTCATTGTTTGGTCGTTGAAAACGGAGCCGTACTGGCCGAGTCGACTCGTGTTGGTAAATCTAACGACAAACCAGTTGAACTGACTTCGGCCACTGCTGATATCGACCTCCAACGCTTGTCTCATGATCGACGTCAGACGGGCAGTTGGCAAATCGCTGCTCAAAGAACCGGCGTGGAATTTCGCACGATCGAATTGGAAGGCGATTCACAATCGGAACAATTCTGCCAAGGCGGACTGCGACAACTCAGCGGCCGACCATTTGTTCCTAGCGACGAGTCATCACTTCATGACCGCTGCGCAGAGATCTTTGGTATTCAATGTGCGGCTTTAGCAAAACGCATTAGTCGCCTTCCCAAAGAGATACCATTGTCGATTGGCATTTCCGGTGGACTCGACAGCACGCTAGCGCTCCTGGTAGCCGTTAAGACGTGCCAAATGTACGGCTGGCCCACGTCTCGCATTGCTGGATTAACGATGCCGGGCTACGGCACAACCAGCCAGACGCTTTCAGCAGCCCATACTTTGATGACTCAGCTTGGGATCAGCTCACGCGAAGTTGACATCAAGCAGCTTTGCCTGGATACATTCCTGGGCTTGGGACATAAGCCCTTCGGAATCGAAATTGAAGGCATGAGCCTGAGTGAGTTTGATGCGAAGCTCAAGTCTCTACCGGCCAACAATCGCAACGACTTAGTCTTCGAGAATGTACAGGCGCGCATTCGAACAATGCTGCTGATGAATCACGGCTTTGTACTGGGAACCGGCGATCTCTCCGAACAAGCCTTGGGGTGGAGTACGTACAACGGCGACCACATGTCGATGTACAACGTCAACACATCGATTCCCAAAACTCTAGTTCGATTTCTGGTCCGATACTTGGCCAATCATCGCTTCGATGGCCCCGTACTCCAGTGCTTGCTAGAGATCGCGGCAGCTCCAATCACGCCAGAGCTTTTGCCCACTTCAAAAGACGGGAAGGTTCTGCAAAAGACCGAAGAGACGATCGGAGCTTACGAGTTGCATGACTTTTTTCTCTATCACATGCTGCGCTTCGGAACATCGCCTCGCAAGTTATTGCACTTGGCTTCCTTGGCTAAGTTCGAAGGCAGTTACACGACTGAACAACATCGCACAACGCTAAAGACGTTTTTGCAGAGGTTCTTCAGCAATCAATTTAAGCGAAGCTGTGTTCCCGACGGCCCCAAGGTAGGCAGCATTAGCTTGTCACCTCGAGGCGATTGGCGCATGCCAAGCGATGCCGAAGTCACCGCTTGGTTAGCTGAGCTAGAGTAGTTCGAGTAGGGTGGGTTGAGGAACGAAACCCACAGAACCTCTACCTCTATTTGCTAATTCGCAGTTGACCAGGAACTAAATCGCGAGAGGCACCTCGAGGCGTTACGTCGTGAGATAGCACGCGACTGGTTCCCACGAAGTAGGTATGATTCTCGGCAATCTCCAAGTTGAATGTTGGAGCAACATTAGCCTTGATCACTTTCGTAACCACGGCTGGATCAGCGGCCGTGTGAAGAAGATCGCCTTCTTTGATTTGACTGGCCTTGGTCCAACCTTTACCGGAGACCCACAATAGGTGCCCCGTGGTGCATTGCAGTTGCGAATCATCAACGCTCAACTTCAGCGTAGGTTCGGGTGGTCGAGTTGTACGGGCGATTACTGGTTTCCAGCAAAGTTCCCCGGTACTTGCATTTCGGCTTAGCGCCATATCCCCGACTTCTACTTGTTCTACCGCTCGCATTCCGCGTTGTGTGCTAATGAGCGTGCCAGCCACAAAGCATTCGCCGCTTACTCGACGACCACCGGATTGCCCCATGAACTCGATGCCACCCGTTGGCATTCTGCTAGCAGAATACTCTGGAACCTCAAAGCTCATGGACTCGCGACGATAGCGAGCTGGCTTATAGTCTTGGTAGTTCGTCTCGTTGTACTCGTCCCACCATGTCCACACGTCCCCGGGGACATTCACAAACTCTTTGCCTGTAACATCCGAGATCAGTGATACAAGTTGCCTATTTCGGTTTCGTATGTCGATATTTTCCGCTTCAACTCGATTCACTCGAGTGTTCGCGTCGGCAACTAGCTGGCCCTGAGCCATATTCTGAATGATTTGATTCATCGAATCACTCTCTCGAAGTTCTGGCAGTCCTCGCATTGTAAGCCCGCGATCTACGAGCATCACTCGATTCTCATTCATTCCCTCTTTGGCGAAAGCTTGGCGATAGCCCACCAAATTGCCTCGACGATCCGTGGCCGGAACCAAAGTCGCTTGAATCGGTTTTGAAAGTCCCGCTAGCAGTTCAGGCATGTAGTCGTAAACTGGCTTATCGCGAAGCTGCTCTGTGGCCAATTCGCGAATCGCGCTGGCTGGGTAGTTCAAGGCAAATCGCGTCAAAGATTGCGAAGCCTCGGGCGAATCGATCTTGCCAAGCCACTCGACGACAAGCTTTGCAGCCGTGTCGCCCATGCTAGATGCAGCCATTTCCATCGCAGGAATCGCCACTGGATCGTTAATCTCAGCTAGACTTCTGGAAACAGAATCGTAACTGGAATCCTTGCTGAGCAATTGCTTTATCTGGAGACCATACTTTTCGAGTGATTGTTGAGCGAGCTGTGTTTGTTCAGTCAATTCGCTTATCTTCTCAGGGCTAATCCACTCCCCTTCGACTAGCTGGAATCCCAACGCTCGCCTCGCTCGACTATGATCAGGCTCTAACTTGATGATCGCATTCAGGTGAGCTCGGCATTGTTCGGCAAGTCTTCGCTGAGCGCACCAAGTTGCGATCTGCCAATGTCCTTGAACGGTGCCCGATAACTTCGATCGCTGCTTCTCGTACTCATCCAATAAACTCTGATCGCTGGCCTTATCAACACTTTCGTCAATAGTTAGCCAATTACCTCTGCTGTCTTGGAGCTTACCGCGAAACCAATTGACTTGCGGCAGATCCTTCGCGACACTGCTCGCTTCCGAAAGCAATTGATCTCGCTGAATGAGTTCACCATCAGCTTCAGCCCTAAGTGCTTTCGCTACCAACTCGGTAGCTCGCTGTGTTGTTTGCTCCGTAGTTTTCCCAGTTAGCCCCGGATCACTGGCGACAGCGGCTGCGATTGGCAGACAGCCGAGCGAAGCACCTAAGAGAAGTTGCCAAAGACGATAGAACCTTTGACTCGACATGTCGTATACTCCGACAGAAAAGATGGACCATTTCCGGACTGCACCCACCTATCGTCATCCCAGATTTCTGCAGAGCAAGCAAACATTTTGTTGGAGACCGACAATCGCCCGATGCAAGCAGAAGAGCTTTGCAGTCTAAGCTTGAGTGCTTGCGGACGGGACGTCCGCGAACCGGTGCCCCGCAAGGGCCGAAACAAACCGGCCTGGCTCGCGATTTAACCTTGCCACATGCGAAGAAAGATTCGTGCCGCTTCATCAGCCGCTCGAATGGGTAGCGTAGCCGTGTTAGCGATCCCAGCTACGACCTGAGTTCGATCATGGTCCACCTTGCCGCTAGCCCAGACTTCTCCGCTCGGGCACGTCATGTAGGCCGAGAACGTTCGATGCCCCGAGCCAGGTCGTTCGCCAATCAAATGCACTAGACCACGCGGACCGCTCAAGCCACCCCACAGTTGCTCCGCGATTTTATAGCCAGCTCTAACTCGGCCCGAATCAACGATGATGATCTGCGGAGCAACCTTCAGACCTTCACGCCTCAAATTTTCGACAAAGCGACTGACAAAGGGGTCCAGTTGCGAAACGTCCGTAATCGCTAGAGCATTGAGTCCATCCGAAATCACGATCTGAACATTAAACTGCTCGGAGTACTTAGCCTTCAGCTCGCCAATCTCCTTAATCCCCAACTCACTAAGCTGCTCGCCAGTTGGTGGATGGAGGATATAGTCTTCGCGATTTGTGGACTTCGTCTTTACAAAAACGGCGTTGGATCTTGAAGCGATGAACTCCGGAGTCAGCTCAGCCCAAATGCTCAACTTGGCGTCGTCGTAAATGCTTCGGATCTGTTGAGCCAAGCCCGGCTGCAAATCAAACGGTCGCTCGCCATGACCACTTGCAACAAACACGCCGCGCTGGCGGACTTCGGCAATCTGCTTCCTGCCTTCTTCCAGGATGGCAGAATCTTCGCGAGTATCACCCTGTCGGCGACGGTATTTCAAGTAGACCCACAGCGGATCGCCGAAGTGCTTTGTTGGCTTGCCTTGAGCGTCGATGACTTCCAGACTCTTGAAGAACTCCCACATACGATCGTTGACGCGACATCCAAACTTCTCTCGCAATCGAACGTGATCTTGATACCCGGTAGTCAGATAACCCAGCATTGGATCAATCTTCGTCGGTAAGGCCATCAAGTACGCCGGACAGGCTGGCACAAGCTGCTCAAGACACCAATCCAAATCATCCAGCGAAACATCCATGTGTAAGGTCGAACAAACATCTAATCCTAAACACAATCCATGCAGCTTGCCCATCACGATATCTTCTAGACAACATCGCACCAACTGCTCGCGAGTTCGAAAGACTTCGGGACCAATAAACCCAGCCACATCATTCACATGGACCCAAGGCCTTCCCTGGATGCCTTGCGATTGAGCAAACTTCTGCGATAGCAAACGCACCAATCCGTACTTGCGCGACTCATGAATCACCATGTCAAAGCCATTGCCATGACCGTTGGTGAAGTCGGCGCCTTGTCCTGTTTCAAAATACAATCCGTAAGGCCCGCTCTTGATCGACGCATAATGCAGCAGCTTCTCTAACGTCACATCAAAGGTTGCATTCGCTGCATCGCTTCCGGCAATGCTTTGAAACCATAGTGCAGTGCGACCTGGAATCTGCTGCTCGACCTGAGCCTGTATGTCGATGTGCGATAGCACACAATGAGGCAGAACCTCTTGAAGCTCAAACGTTTGCAACAACTCTTGCAAAGTGGCTTCCACAGCAGCCACCGAGGCCACTTCGCTCGAAACGGGATTGGTTCCTAACAGAACGTCACCCACTGCATACGACCAGCCGTCCAAGACTTGCCAGCGGATGTCGTCCACATTGTCGGTCGGCGAGTTCGGTTGAACTCGCGCACCGAGATAGCCCTTTGCTCCAATCATTGATCCGGGAAGAGGATTAAAGACTTTAGCTCCAACCTGCATAAGCTGCTGGTTGCTCATCAGCTTGACCACACAGGCGATTACGTCGCTGGAAAGCCCCGGCATGACCTCCTGAATTTTAGCTTCTGATTCATTGAGCAAAAACTCTTGCAAGCCGCCAATCGTCCATTCAGCCACACGCTTGTGTTGAGTCGAATCCAGGCATTGTTGAATAGCTAGATACTGCTGGTCGCGAAGTGGTGCGTGCGCGTCGATCTGATCGAGCCGCGTGTGGGACAGAAGCTGCCTAGCGAGAGTTCGATGCAGGGGAAGTTGAGCTGAAATGCCTAGGCTTGCATCACCCTCTTTGAACTCGTTGGCACAGCCCAAAAGCTGCTTGTACCGAGCTTCATCCCAGCCACCACAGGTTCGCTTGACATACTCAATCAAACCTTCGCCTGACACTGGCGGTATCCAGTCGGATTGAGTCGTGGCTTTCTGCTGAGCCGCGTTAACCGATTCGCTCAGAGCGAGTGCACCCGCAGATACACTCGCTAGAAATGCTCGGCGTCGATACTGCATGATCTACTTAGCTTTATTGAAAAGCTCGTTAACGTACTTCCAATTAACAATGTTCCACCATGCTGTCACGTAGTTGGCTCGCATGTTTTGATACTTCAAGTAGTAAGCATGCTCCCACACGTCGATTCCCAACAGCGGTTTCTTTCCTTGAGAGATCGGTGAATCTTGGTTAGGAGTGGCCACAACTTCCAGCTTGCCACCGTTAACAACCAACCAAGCCCAACCACTACCGAACTGACCGGCTGCCGCGGCTGCGAATGCTGTTTGAAAGTTCTCAAAGCTTCCAAAGGTCGAAGCGATCGCTGAACCTACGGCGCCCTTGTCCTGAGTTCCACCGCCAGGAGCCATCATCTTCCAGAACATCGAGTGATTCAAATGTCCACCGCCGTTATTGCGCACAGCATTACGAATCGCTTCAGGAACTTGATCCAACTTGGTCAGCAATTGCTCGAGTGGCATCTCTTTCAGCGCTGGCTGATCTGCCAAAGCCTTGTTCAAGTTGTTGATGTAAGCTTGATGGTGCTTTCCGTGGTGGATCTCCATGGTCATCTTGTCGATGTGAGGCTCCAGGGCGTCCTTTGCGTAAGGCAGTTCAGGCAAAGTCGCATCCGCAGCAAAAAGATTGCTCGCAGTTACACCACTGGCTAAAGTGATTCCCGCGGCTCCAGCAACGGCCAATAACTCTCGACGATTGATACTCATAGGTAAGGCTCTTCTAAAAGGTGGGTAATTCTCTATCGAACAAAGACACCAGCTCGCCATGCGAAAATGGCGTCGATGCTAATCTCGGGCCAGCCGCAGCGAAACTTTGCTAAGCTGATCGATCAATCAGACGATCAGCTTGGCAGCTCGGATTCGTTGCAGCGGAGTCATTATACACAGTTTGCCGAACCGAGTATGAAACGAGCATGAAAACGGATTCCACTCGAAGGTTACTAGCATGCGGTACATTTTGCTTCCATTGCTCGCGCTCGTGTTGCTCTGCCCAACGTTGGATGCAGCCGAGCCGATGCGGCCTAACATCATCTTGATCTTGATCGATGACATGGGGTGGGGCGATCTCTCATGCTTTGGAAACAAGGATGCCTCGACTTCGCACATCGATCGCTTGGCAAGTGAAGGCCTTCGCTTTGAGCAATTCTATGTGAACTCGCCTATCTGCTCGCCTTCTCGTACCGCGATATCGACCGGCCAATATCCCCAGCGATGGAAGATTTCCTCGTACTTGAACAACCGCAAAGACAATCAGCGTCGCGGAATGAATCAGTGGCTTGACCCCAAGGCACCGATGCTAGCCCGATCACTGCAACACGCCGGATACGCGACTGGGCACTTTGGTAAATGGCACATGGGTGGCCAGCGCGACGTCGACGACGCCCCCCAGATTTCGCAGTATGGGTTTGACCAGTCCTTGACGAACTTCGAAGGCATGGGAGCCAAGCTGTTGCCGCTGACGCTCAAACCTGGACAAAAAGAGCCCGAGAAGATATGGGCCGCCGCGGAACGACTGGGCGAAGGCCATCGCTGGGTCTTGCGATCCGAGATTACCTCTGGCTTCGTCGATGCGGCGATTGGCTTCATTGATCAAGCATCCGAGTCGAACAAGCCGTTCTATGTCAATCTTTGGCCCGACGATGTTCATGATCCCTACTGGCCATCGACTGACAAATGGGGCGATGGCTCGCGGCCACAACTCTACCGTGCAGTGCTCGAAGAGATGGATCGACAATTGGGCCGCGTGTTTGATCGAGTCCGCAATGATCCAACGCTTCGAGACAATACACTCATCCTACTTTGCTCCGACAATGGGCCGATGCTTGACGTTGGGAAGGCAGGACCATTTCGAGGCAGTAAAGCTCAACTGTACGAAGGCGGCACTCGATCTCCCCTAGTCGTTTGGGGAAAGCAACTCGAGCCCACAAGAAACCGCGTTGATTCTCAGTCCGTGCTCTGCGCTATGGATATCGCTCCCACAATCCTCGCGATTACAGGAACTCCCGCACCAGCGGACGTCCGATTTGATGGCGAGCCGCTCGTCGCGACTCTGCTGGGCCAAGAAACAAAATCTCGAAGTCAACCCATCTTCTTCCGACGACCGCCAGACCGAAACTCATTTGCTGGAGACAACAATCTCCCGGACTTAGCTGTTCGTAGCGGACAATGGAAGCTGCTTTGCGAATATGACGGATCAGAGTGCGAGCTCTATGACCTTGCCGATGATCCAGCGGAATCGAAAAATATCGCCGATGAACATCAGGAGGTTGTGAAGTCACTCCGCGAAGCGTTGTTAGGCTGGCATCAATCGCTGCCACCCGACAACGGTCCCAGCCTTTGAGATCGAGAGGATTCAACGTAGCCCAAAACGACTCATGGTGGATCAAAGCCGCCACGATTAAAGGGATGACAGCGCATGATTCGCCAAGTCCCTTTCAACACACCGCGGATGAGCCCGTACTTGTTGATCGCTTCGATCATATAATGACTGCAAGTCGGTTGAAAGCGACAGTTCTTCCCAAGCAATGGCGAAATGGCTCGCTGGTAAAATCGCACCAGACCTATCGCACAGACTTTCGGAAGCTGGAAAATTCGAATCATCGCTACTGCTCGCTTCTAAGTCGCGACAACAACTCCAACAGTTGCTGTTGTGACTCAACATCCAACGATCCGAACTGCTTTCGATGAAGGGCTCGAACCGGCCGATGAAGAGTCTTCAGAACCTCTCGACCTTTTTCGGTCATCTGTACCAAGCGCCGCCGAGCGTCCTCCGAACATGTTACGCACTTAACGTAGCCAAGCTTTTCTAAGCGATCGACTAAGCGTGTCGTATCAGGATTGCGACAAACCATCCGACTAGCAATTGTACCAACTGTAACGCCATACTCGCTTACTTGCGATTCACCGTTGACGATTCGCAAGGCGTTGTAAAGCGGTCCAGAGAGATTGTACTGCTGGAACAGATCGACAAAACCGCGAGACAGCAGATCCGTCGTTCTTACAAGGCTCACAAAGAGTTCTTCCTCGATCAAGTCAAACGCATTGCGCTTGCCCAGTTGCTTGGCTAGCTCGCTAGCTGTCGCGGAGCTTCTCTTATCGGTAAGCTTCATAGCCGCTCGCTCCCTGTGATTGACTGGACATGGACTCGCGGAATTTTTGAACTGTAAGCCCCATTCCAAGGATCAACGAAACTGTTGCCGTGGCAATCACCAGCATTTTGGCCCGCTGCTTGCTAAGTACGCTGGCAAACGTTGTGAAGCCAATCGTTAAGCCCAATAAGCCAACAACCAACCAAGCTGTTTCGGCAAAAGTTGGCCCCAACCCCAACAGCAAAACGGCCACGACAGAAATCAACGGGGAAGGGCGGCCACTACCAACCCAACTTCCCACAGCGATTACCGACATCAAAATTCCGATCGCCGCATAGGTGATCGATCCCGTCATGCCTAAGATGCCTGAAACAGCCAACAGGCCGACGATTTGCAACAATCCATCAAGCTTAAACGGAAGCTCGGAATACTTGACTCTCAGTGACCAAACCCAAGCGGCCACCGATCCCCATGCAAGGATAGCCGCCAGATAACTGGGCTTTAAATCGCTGGTTCTGAGGTAGATCGAGCCGAAGAGAAGTCGAGCAGGTAGAATCAGACAGACGACGATGCCTACAACCAGCCAGACCAGACTTCTCTTCTTGTCAAAGCAATATCCCACCGAGGCCGCCATTAAAGCCAGTAAGCCAACAGGAATCCACTCCACCGCTTCTCCTGGAACTACCAGTCGCACCGGTTCACGCCAATGATCGAGCAACACCGATAGAGCCAGGATCGCCGACACCGAAAAGGCAATCGACGATGCAGCAGGTGGATTCTTAAATCGCCGAGCGAGCAATCCGATCAGAATCGCCAGAACGAGTCCAACAATCAGCGATGCTAGAAGGGAACTGTTCGTCATCTTTTGATTCCTCGGCAACAACGACGTGGCTTAGTAGGTACTACTTAACGCCTTCGAAGCTTAGCAGCAGAGTAACTTCATCACCAATGTTGGGAATGTATGTCTTCATGTCGAAGTCAGATCGCTTTACAACCAATTTGCCCGAGAAGCCAACGTGTTGCTTCTGGTCAGGCCCTGGTCCAGCGCCCATGTGTACCAGCGGTAGAACAATCGTCTTGCTGACACCGTGCATGGTCAACGTACCAGTAACATTCATCGTCTTGTCGACAACTTCGACACTCTTGCTGACGAAAGTGATCTCTGGAAACTGCTTGACATTGAAGAAGTCAGGTCCTCGCAGGTGCTCGTCGCGCTTGGCACTCTTGGTATCTAAACTGGCCGCATCGACAACGAACTGAAACTGACTGGCAGTAGGATTTTTGGCGTCGAAGTTGATCTTTCCAGAGTACTTTCCAAACATACCGTAGCAAAAGCTATAGCCCATGTGACTGACGGCAAAAACGACCGAAGTGTGCTGGTCGTCCAACGCGAACTCTTCAGCTTTGACTTGTCGAGCCGAGCCAGTGATTGCAAGTAAGCCTAGGCAGCAAAGTATTTTCCAATTTCGAATCATTGAAAATTCTCCAGTGAAGGGTTTTTAAGGGTCTTTTATCTGTTGCAACAGATAATTGTTCCGTCAGTCTAACAAGTTCAGATAGCTGTTGCAACAGGTATCTTACAGTTTCGCTGAGTGGATGTTCGGGTAGGTCAAACTCCTGCCGGGTTTGACCGTGTTTGACCATTGCTGCAAGAAACGCGTTCATAACAATTGTCATTCCTTCGACTGGTTTCCTCTCTGCGTCTCTGCGTCTCTGCGTCTCCGCGTCTTTGCGTTAAAAACTCTGTCCTCTCGCTTCGATACGCACTTCGTTGCTCCACGCTCTATTCGTTACCAAAGTCATCTCTGGTTCTTTCCGGCAGATAAGAACCTACCAAGACTCCGGGTAGGTCAAACCCCTGCGGGGTTTGACCGTGTTGGAGCTGCATTGAAACGTTGAACGCTCTCGAAAAGTTTCCTTTCCTCTTGTTAGTTCAAGTTCTACGAATAGCCAGTTTTGGTGTATCATTGAGAGCTGTTAATCCCACCTGCCTGCCCTAAGCGGCTCAATTCAACCCAGAGGAATGAACGCATGACACCTACCCGCCGCCAATTCTTGTCGACAGCCGCTGCCACCGCCGGCGCTCTAGCCGTAACTCATACAGCTTACGGTATAGCCAACGCTGATGGACTTGAGATCAAACACACCACCAAACCTCGCAAGCTGCTTAAGACGCTCAAGATCGGCATGGTCAAAGGCGATGGCATGACGAACAAATTCAAAACGGCCAAAGCCGCTGGTTACGATGGTATCGAACTGGACAGTCCTGGCTTTAACGTCGACGAAATCAAGAAAGCGATCGCCGAAACGGGACTACCAGTCGACGGCAGCGTTTGTTCAACTCACTGGCAAATTCGCCACACCAGTCCCGATGCTGCAACGCGAGCCAAAGCGCTTAGTGATCTACAAAAGGCGCTACGAGACACACACGCGGTTGGCGGTCATACGGTGCTACTAGTCGTTGGCCACGGAAATGATGGTCCTGAAAGCGAGATTTGGCCTCGCTCGATTGAGAACATTCGCTTGGCGCTTCCGCTTTGTGCTGAACTCGGCGTTGCCATAGCCATCGAAAATGTCTGGAATAGCTTCTTGTACCAACACGACGGCCCTAACAATCAAACTGCAGATAAGTTTGTGAAGTACGTCGACGAATTGAATTCACCTTGGGTCGGCATGCA
>CAYWNG010000030.1:0-20795 GCA_964458685.1 uncultured Pirellulaceae bacterium | reverse complement strand
CAATCCGAACAGATGCATGATGGTGGCTTGAAAGTCGTTGGGAGTGACGACGTTTTCAACCGCTTTGTGACCGAACTCATCGGTCGCTCCGAAGGCCATGCCTGGACGAATACCGCCGCCGGCAAGCCAAATGCTGAAGCCCTGTCCGTTGTGATCGCGACCAGCCGTTTCCGGTTTGCCGTGATCTTGAGTCACGGGCAATCTTCCGATCTCCCCGCCCCAATGAACCAACGTGCTATCGAGCAGCCCGCGTTGCTTGAGGTCCTTGACTAAACCGGCGACAGGCTTGTCAGTCTTGCGACAGATATCCGTAAGCGAACTCTTGATACTGCTATGATTGTCCCAAGGCTGACCGGAATGAAACAACTGAACAAATCGCACTCCGCGTTCGACCAACCGACGAGCCAACAAACAGCGCGTGCCATACTCTCGCGTCGCTGGATCATCTAGGCCGTACAGCTTGTGCGTCGCCTCAGTCTCATTCGAAATGTCCAGAGCTTCCGCGGCCGCAGTTTGCATTCTCGCCGCAAGTTCATAGCTGGCGATGCGAGCTTCAAGTTCTGATTCGCCGGGATGGGCTTGAAGGTGAGCTTGATTGAGTGATTGAAGCAGGTCCAAGTTCTGCCTTTGTAGCTTTCCAGCTAAGTGAGCCGGCGGATGAAGGTTCAGTATTCGCGGCTCTTTCGGGCGCAGCACCGTTCCTTGAAACATCGCTGGCATAAAACCATTGGACCAGTTCGTCACACCGTCAACAGGATGCCCACCTGGGTCGCTCAACACCATAAACGCGGGCAAGTCTTGCGACTCGGCACCCAGCGCATACGTGATCCACGAACCAAATGTTGGCCTTCCCAGGATTCCAGGAATGCCGCCATGAAAATAGCGGATGGACACTTCGTGGCCATTGGCACCTGTGTGCATGCTGCGGATCAAACAGATGTCATCAACGATACTTGCCGTGTGCGGAAGAATCTCGGAGATCTCGGTGCCACACTGTCCATGTTTGCTGAATTGAAAGGGACTACCCAGTAGTTTCTTGCTGGCTTGATTAACGAACGAAAAATGAATGTCACCGGGATAGTCCGTGCCGTGGAACTTGGTTAGCTCGGGCTTGGGATCAGTCAGGTCCATATGCGATGGACCGCCGTGTTGGAACAGCGAAATCATCGCTTTCGCGCGCGGCTCAAAATGCGGTTTGCGAGCAAGCAGATCGTTGTTGGGCTTGAGTTTGAGAACAGGTGGCGTAGCGATGCCTTCTTTGGCGAGCATCCATTGTAACGCTACAGCACCAATGCCCATTCCAGTCTGTGCGAGTAATTGTCGGCGAGTGATTTGATTCATGGCCTCTTCTCCTTACTCTACATAGAGGAACTCGTTCGAGCCCAATAGAGTTTGACAAATGCTACTCAGAACTTGCGTTGCTGCGGTCGAGCCCGCGGGTATGCGACTGGATTCCTCTTCCAACAAAGCCAATTGTCCTTTGGCAAATTCGACGCAGACATCGAACTCGCGCTGTGTAGGGTCGCGAAGTAAGATCGTTCGCCAAGCTTGGAGGATTTGTTGTGGAAGCAGTTCGTAATCTTCCAGCGGACCTTGGAAGCCAGTCGCAGATTCGAAAGCTTGTGTGCTTCCATCGGACTTTTGAACGGTAAGTGTTATGGGCCAAGTGAAGGAGTCCGACGTCTCGTGCTCAAGGCAATCCACGACGAAGTCGATCGCTTGACCAGCTTCGACTGCTCCGAGCGATGCTTCGGTGGCAACTGATCCTTGCTTAGCCGACCATGTACCCAAAACCTTTCCTGCATGGAAGGCTCGTCCGCGCACTCCGTCACCATTCTCGCTTCCATGACTCAAGCTGCCCTTCAGCGCAACTTGCCCTGAGCTTGGTGCAATCCATCGACGAATTGCAGGATGAGCCTTATTTCCTGGGTGACCACCTTGCGCCGACAACAAGACCCAGCCGATCGTTGGATCTGGTAGCGTGGGACTTCCTTGCCATTGACCGCCAGTGAAATGTTGAAGCGGCGCGAATGATTCGACTTGCTGCGTTTGTTCATTGACGACGCCAGTGCCGTAGTGCCAAAGCGGACGTGGAGGCTTGGGCATCTGCACGTTTGTGTTGAGCCCAGATGGTTGCGATATGCTCGCCGACTTCACACGTTTGGCAATCTTCGTCGCTTGATCAAGAACTACATCGTTGTTCATCATCAACAACGATTGAGTGGCCACGGTGGAAGTTGTTCGAACATCGCAGTTGACTTGCATCACGGGTGCATCGAACGACTGCAACATGGCAACCGGTTGTGTGCGTCGCCACTTTGCATAGATGCTTCGTCGCGGCTGACTGCTGGAGATGCGAACTTGCCCAGTGTCATCCTCTTCCACAGGAATCGGCGGACCGTAAAGCTGCGGATCTAGGTCTCCAGAAAGCGCCAACATCGAATCGCGAAGGACCTCGGCATCAACGCGCTGTAGAGGCTTGTGCCAATAGTAATTGTTGGCAGGATCGATGGCTTCAGCAGCCGCATTGCGTACGGAGCTTTGGCGATAGACGGTTGAGGTGACGATGATTCGGTGAAGCTGCTTGAGACGCCAACCGCTCTTGATCCAATAGTCAGCCAACCAATCGAGCGCTTGAGGATGTGTCGGCTGGCTGCCCAGCTTGCCAAAATCGCCGGGCGTTGTCACGATCGCGCGGCCGAAGTGATGCAACCAAATTCGATTCACAATTGCTCGGGCAAACAGCGGATTGGGACTTTCGGAACTGGTCAACCATTTGGCAAAAGCTAAACGTCGGCCTGTCGTCGGTAGATCGGGGTTGTCCGAAGGAAACGCCTGTCCCGTGCCTGTTGACGACAACACCGACAGACTTGCAGGGGCGACTTCTTGCTTAGGCTGATTGTGATCGCCGCGATAAAACAACTTCGTCGAAGGCGCGTGTCCCGCGGGTTCAACCAGCGCATGCACATACGACTCGGCAGGCTTCTTCGCGCGAACTTCGGCGATTCGCTGATCGAACTTCTTCAAGTCCTCGGCGGCATCCGGCAAGTACTGGTAGAGCACTCCGGGCGAGATGTTGACGCTGGGATACTTGTCGAGCAACGCTTTCTGTTCTGGCGAGCGTTTGTCTGCGGCTGTTTCGTAGGCGGCCTTAAGTTCGTCTCGCAACGGTGGCTCGTACTTGGTCAGCTCCTTTTCGAGAGCTTGCTTCATGTACTCAGTCTGTTTCTCATTGCGTTCTGCGGCAATCTGGTTGGCTTGAACCTCCAGCTCAGCCGACAATTGACGGTCCGCAGCAGTCCAAAGCGATACCAGCCGTTCTCCAGGAGTCTTCCAAGCTTGCCAGTCCATCGCGGGTTCAAAGACCGCTCGCAGCGCAAAATAATCTTGATGCGATAGGGGATCATAGCGGTGATCGTGGCACTGCGCACAGTTCAAGCTGGATGCTAAGAGTGTGCTTCCTACGATCTGCATGGTGTCAGCGATGGTCTTGTTGCGAGCGTCGGGGCTATTGTCACCGCTTCCAGTTCCATCGGCGGCCATGCGGAGAAATCCCGTCGCTGTTAGCAGTTCGATCTGTCGCTCGGTCCAATCTCCCGCAGCAGGTCCAGCCAATTCATCGCCAGCCAATTGTTCGGTGATGAATTGATCAAACGGTTTGTCATTGTTCAAGGATCGAATGACATAATCGCGATAACGCCATGCCCACGTTCGATCGGCATCGGCCAACGTAAAGCCGTCGCTATCAGCGTATCCAGCCGCGTCTAACCAGTGTCTTGCCCAACGCTCGCCGTACTGAGGCTTGGCCAGCAGCTCGTCCACCAACTGTTCGTACCAATCTGCGGCGGATTCGTTGAGCCAACGGTGGAGTTGTTCAGAGTTTGGCGGAAGCCCAACCAAGTCGATGAACAGTCGTTGAATCTGAGTCGATCGATCAGCGTCAGGCGAATAAGCGAGTCCTGCGGGCATCGCTTGAATCATGATTGAATCTAAAGGCGTGCGAATTCGCTCATTCGTTGGATCGGTGGAAACCTGCGGCGCGCGGATTGGCTGGTAAGCCCAATAGGCTCGCTCTTCTTCCGTGATTGGGATTCCCGATCCCAAAGATTCTGGTTCAGGCCTCTTCGTCTTCGCGCCAGAGTCTATCCATCGCTTCAGCAGCTCGATCTTCTCAGGAGCCACTCGCGACTCACCCGGTGGCATATCTCCCGAAGCGACGCGCTGATAGAGCAGGCTATCCTCGGCCTTTCCAGCTACAAGCGCCGGACCGGAATCTCCACCAGAGAGCATCATTCGAACAAGACGCAGATCGAGCGAGCCTTCGGGCTTGTCGGTGGCTCCATGACAATCCAAACAGTACTCGCGCAGGATTGGCCGTATCTCTGTCTCGAATTGCGGATCGTCAGCCGCGACCGTTGATGCAGATAAAAGGCTAGCCAAAAATGCAATTTGCAAATAAGCAACTTGGCGATACACCGGCGCGAATTTTCCAATCAGATGACGCATCATGGTTCTTCTTGGATTTTGAAAAAGCTCTTTGCGAACAGGCCAGTCACTTAGGTGGTGGGGGGACGCTTCAGAGTTTTTCTTCGAGGTGGGATAGTGAGGTGGGATCATCAATTATAGCACAAATCCCGTAGGCCGTGTACAGAGGCCTGAATCCGCGCATTGCAGGGCGTGTGCAGAGGCCTTAATCCGTTTAACTCAGGTCCAGTAGTGTCAATCTTCGAAGTTGGTGAAGCTGATTCACGATTGACCGGCCTCGTAACACGCCGATGGATCGTAACACGCCATTGGATGTGTAGTGGTCCTACCAGAGATGGCGTGTTGCGAGGCCGGACTTTCGTAACGGGGACATCACTACTTCGATAATTGATATCGGTAGTGGAACGTCGAATGGTGTCGAGCCTCTGCACACGCCCAACAAGTAGACTACAAGAAGACTACTCGAAACGGAGGACGTATTCTTGACGTTTGCCGCCTTCGTTGCGAGCGACGCGCAGGTAAACTTGACCAGCACAGATCGCTGGGCTGGCAAAGGATTCGTCGCCAATTTTGCTTCGCGAGACTTCGACGAACTTTTCGGGGTTGGCTTCGAAGACCAATAGCTCACCAGCTTCGTTGGACCAGTAGATGCGATTCTCGACTAAGACCCCCGAGGCACTGTTGGCGCCTGGCCAGCGCTGCATCCACTTCTCCTTGCCTGTCTTGGAATCCCAGCAAATCAAGACTCCGTTTTCGGTATAGGCGTATAGAGAACCGTTGGCAGCGACCATCGATTGCTCGTACGATCGAGTCTTGTTGCGCCAGGCGACTTTGCCGGTTGCGATGTCGAGCGCTAAAGTCTCCGACTGCGGATAACCGCCGCTGGCGAAGATCAAACCCGAGTCCCAAACGATGGTACCGCAAGTCGCTGTGGAAACGCCCGCAGTCGACCAATACTCTTTGCCATTCTTGGGATCGTACGCTCGCACGTAGTCGTTACCGCTGATCAGCAAATAGTCTTTCCCCTTGTAGTTGGTCACAACTGGCGACGAGAAGGTGATTGTCGGCGGGCGATCTGTTCGCCACGCTTCACTTCCGTCGGTAGCCTTCAGCGCGACCATGCCCGAAGGGCCGTCGTACTCGTAAACAACAATAACCTTGTCACCATAAAGAAGCGGCGACGCTGCGTAACCATAGCGATAGCGTGTCGGGTCGTAGTTCGCAATCTTCTTGTCCCAAAGCTTTTTACCATCCATCGATAAACAGGTCAGCCAAATCGCTTTGTGGTGAAACACAGTTGCAAATAGTCGCTCACCATCGCAAGCAATTGTCGGCGATGCTTCGGTGTTCTTGGGGTGATTCTCTTCCGGAAAGCCGCCTTGGTTAAGCTGATACTGCCATCGCTCTTTTCCAGTTTGGCGATCGAGTGAAATGACTGAGTGAATCTGCTTGGTCTCATCGGCGGTGATCAGAACAATGCTCTCGCCAACCACCGTAGGAGAACCATGCCCGCGGCCAGGAATCGGCGAAGCCCACTTCAGATTCTTGTTCACATCCAAAAGTTTCGGAGCTGTTCCAACCGCATGCCCATCGCGAGTCACCCCACGCCACCAAGGCCAATCATTTTTGGCGTCAAGCTTTGGGAAGACGTCGATAGCAACTTGCGCATCAACTGGCGATTGCAATAGCAGAATGCCGGTTAGAAATAGAAGTAACAGTCTCATGGACAATCCTTTGGAAAGACACATCGGGAAGACACTTTGGGTTGATAACAACCGGGTAGTCAGGAACTTTGGAGAAAGATTATAGCCAATTGGTCAAAAGCTGTTGGAGCTGTACTGTCTGGAGTTTAGGGCAAAGTTCTGATCGCTTAACCAGCCCAATGGCTGGCCAAGCTTGCTAATTTGCAATGAGAATTTTCTTTAATCTTCCGCGAAAGTCGTTTAGAATGAGCTTTCTTCGCTGCAAAATCGAAATCGCCAACTTGAGCAACCAACGATGAAAAGAGTCGCCTTTACGCTAGTGGAACTGCTGGTTGTGATCGCGATTATCGGTATTTTGGTTGGCCTGCTGCTTCCCGCTGTGCAGCAAGCTCGCGAAGCAGCTCGACGCATCAGTTGCCAGAACAATATGCGGCAGGTGGGGCTAGGGTTGTTGAACTTCGAGAGCACCCATAAGGTCTTTCCGGCTTCGGGTTGGACCACAGCTTCTTCGACCAATCCGTCAGGTAAGTTCACCTGCTGGCGGGCTGCCTTGCTTCCCTACATCGAACAGAGTTCCGTGCATGCCAATTACTCGATTCAATTGAACTGGTGGGAGGGAGGCAATCTGATTGCCGGTGCAACGGTGATGCCAACCTTTATCTGTCCTAGCACTCCGGAACAGCAACCGGTCTTGTCAGCCATCGCCAAGCCACCGCGTCCTGCTCTGACGCTCACCACGCCACTGGCTCGCACCGATTACGAAGCCATCCAAGGCGTACAACCATCCTCAATCAGCACGACACTTTACAACGCCAGTAACCGCTTCGCAATTATGCATCGCAACTCGCGAGTCGGCTTCAAAGACATTCTCGATGGATCGTCCAATACTGTGGCTGTCGTTGAATCATCGGCCCGACCTTGGGTCTATCGCAACCGACTCTCCAAGCCTCTCTTTCAAAACGATCAAGGCATCGGATGGATCGATAGCGAAGGCGCATTCAGTCTCGATGGTGCCAACGCGGATGCAACGCTGGAAGGTTGTGGCATTGCCAACGGCTGCAATCGAGCGATCAATGCCAAGAACGACAACGAACCCTATTCGTTTCATCCGACCGGCATTAACATACTGTTTGCTGATGGCCACGTCGAATTTGTCGCTGAACAGATCGACATCATGACCTTCGCAGCCAAATGCACTCGCGGCGCGGGTGAGATCGTCGAGTGATTGCGTCGCTGGATTTGCCAGAATCTTAGCGATTCTTGGTGAGCTGAGGAGTTCTGGCGAATCCCATTACGGCAAAACCATGAGTCGTATCGTTTACTCGAGTCACTACAACATTGGGTTCTTTGGGCTGGAGCGACTGCATCCGTTCGACTCACGAAAGTACGGTCGAGCGTGGAAAGTCCTTGGCAAGCACTTTGGTTCATCGCTTAGACGGCTACACGTTAGGCCGAAACGAGCTGCCAGTCGTGACGAGCTGTTGTTGGTACACACTGAAAAATACTTATCGCAACTTCTAGACCCGAAGTATGTTGCCAGAGCATTGGAATTGCCGTTCGTAAGCAAGGTTCCACGCTGGGCCGTCGATCGTTACATTCTTAGCCCGATGCGCTGGGCGACTCGAGGTACGATCGTTGCCGCGGAGGAGGCTTTGAAGCATGGCTTCGCTGTCAACCTGAGCGGTGGTTATCATCACGCGAAGCCCGATCTAGGCGAAGGTTTTTCGATCTACGCTGATGCAGCCATCGCTGTGGCCTCGCTGCGAAAGCAAAAACTGCTTGAAGAGAATGCGCGAGTCGTCTTCGTCGATACGGACGCTCATCAAGGCAACGGCGTCTGCCATTGCTTTATCGACGACAAGCGTGCGTTTATCTTTGACATCTTCAATTGTCAGATCTACCCGAGCTATGATCTAAAGGCTCGTAATCGTATCGACTGCGAAGTCGGAATCACTTGCGCTTGCGTCGATAGCGAGTATCAAAATGCTCTGGAGCGCAAACTGCCTGGCTTTCTGGACTCGGTCTGCAACGCGCCTGTTGGACTAGCGATCTACAACGCTGGAACGGACATCTTTGCCGACGATCCACTGGGGCTTCTAGCGATTTCGGCTCCAGCCATTCTTCGTCGAGACCTATATGTCGTCAACCAGCTTCGCCTCCGCAATATTCCCACCGTGATGGTGCTCAGCGGCGGCTACACCAAGCAGAGTTACCGACTGGTCGCCGACTCGGTGATTGGGATTCTAGAACAGCAGCAAGCAGGCGGGCAGGCAACTGTTTAGCTTCGAAGGAAGATCGTTTAACGGCGTTTAACGGCAAGCCGAAGGCGACTGTTTTTCTACGAATAGCTTCGGCGTCGCCATACTGCATGCGCCTCAATTTGAACGCTCATCGATTGCCAGCGATCCCGCACCGACTATCCATGAGATTCCTCGCCTTTTTCTGCGGATTTTTGCACGGAATCGAAGATCTCCGGTCACTAATAGGGATACCTAGACATTTCTTGCAGCCGAAGGCCCTATCATGCGACTTACCTTGCGAACACTTCTTGCCTACCGAGATGGCGTGCTTTCTCCGTCGGACTACGAAGATCTACACCGACGGATTCAGCAAAGTCCTGACGCAGGGAATCTGTTGCGTCGCATCAATGATTTGGTTGCCAGCAGCGAATTGCTGTCTCCCAAGGTCGACTTGACTGGGCTGAAAGGCCCCAACGTGATCGCCGAGTATTTGGATGACGTCCTGATATCAAGTCGAATTGCCGAGCTAGAGCGATTGTGCCTGGAGTATAGCGAGCATCTTGTGGAGTTGGCGCATTGCCACCAGTTGATCGCTCAAGCGATGAACACGCACATCGAAGTTCCAGAGAACCTCCAGCAGAAAGCCCTAGAGCTGATCGACCCGGCGAAGCGTGAGCAGATTAGGTCGCAACTGCTGACGCGATCTCGCAAATTGTCGAAGCAGGTAATCACTGCGGAGGTTGTCGAGTCCCCGGCGGCGAGCACATCGATGGTCGCCACCAGTGTCACGGCCCCCAACGCAGACAAGCAAACTGTGGCTTCCAATCCACCAGTGACTTCGGTCACCAGTTCTCCGCAGCAAGCCGGATTGAACTTGGAGGGCGCCAGTCTAACGACTGAAGTGCCCGAGTATCTGTTGGGCTCGCGAAAACGGCGCTGGCAAATTCCCGCTGCCATCCTTGCCTTAACTGCAGCACTCTTCTTGCTGGTTTGGCAATCCATCGGATCGTGGGACAACCTTCAAGCATTGATGATTGCTGAGAATGATTCAGATCCTGCCAAGCCCGTGGAGAATGATCCATCAGCAGACAAAGATCCCAATAGACCCCAAGACAAAGAGCCAGCGTCTAATCAAAATCCCAATGAAACTATGGATGGTTCTGCTTCAAACAATGGCGAGGCGATCTCTGGAAAAGACCCAACCGACAACGCTTCCACCGCGAACTCTTCGGCGCAAGCGACTCCGGATAAGTCCACTTCGGAGCCTTCATCACCTGACAAAAAAGGTTTAGATAACTCCGCGATGCCGCCAGATAAAGCTGCTGATCCCGCACCGGATAAGTCGACCGATGCCAGCCCGCCACCGACGCCCGAGCCTGCCAAGTTAACTGGGCTAACCTGGAAGCCTATCGATGAAAACGAATTCCAAAGCGTGGTTTTGCTGAGCAATGACGAGGGAGTCAAGTTGATCGAGGAAGCTACTGGGACAGTTTCCGATGGCAAGTTGATCATACCACCTGCATCTCGCACAACTTTTGAAGCGGGGCCTTGGAAGTGGCAAGCAATCGGTCCTGGGGCGATGGTTGTCAACGTTAAGGATGGAAAGCTCGCGATTTCAACTTCGATGAGCCGATCGATGGTCAGCACGGCACAACCCGGCGAGAGCTTTACGTTGAAAACTCCTTGTGGCGATTATGAACTTCGCGTTCAAGACCGAGCCGTATGGCTGGGGATCGAAGTAAGTTATCGCGCGGTGGCTAAAGGATCTTTGCTTGAAGCGAATGTCTATGCTCCCGTACTGGTGATTGTTGTCGGAGCTGACGGTGCGACGACCAGTCAAGAACTACTTTCCGTAAGCAAGACGGACAACTCGCAAGTGGTCAAAATTACTTCCGCTGGAAATGGCGTTGCTGTAATCAAGCAGAATGAGATGGAGAGTTTTGCTTTACAGTCGCCTCCAGCTTGGTATCGAAAGCGATCGGTGCGAGCCATCGATCAACTTGGAATGGCAGACTTTAATTCGGCAATGGGGATGAGCAATGAACCTGTTGCTCAAAGACTCAGAGCGATTGCCAGCGATCCTCGACCTGAAGTTGCAGCCATGGCGATTCAAACCGCAGTCTTGATGGGAGATTGGCAGCCGTTTGCTACTGAGCTTCTAAACAACGATCGGATGCGATCACACTGGACGCCTACAATTCAAGTTGCTCGACAAATGATCGCCACCAATCCAACGACGATTAAAGAACTTCAGACTGAAGCAAAAGCAAAGCTTGGTGTCGACGCCGATCGCGTGCTCGAGTTGCTGGTCGGCTTAGAGGCTGCGGTTCAAACGAATGATGGACTGACTGGGCTGGTCAAAGGTCTTGATTCAAATAGTCCACTGCCCATCCGAGTGTTGACGGCTTACGAGCTAAAGCACCTGACCGGAGAGGATTTCAGCTATCAACCGCACGCTCCGGTGAAAGCCATGGTTCAGCAGTGGAGGTCCAAGATCGCTGGCAACAAAGTGAGCTTCGTGCCGTTGGCCGATCCAATTTTCGAGCGCAATCCGAAGTAGCCAAAAAAACTGACTTTTTTCGACCTTGGTTAGACAAAACGAGCCTCCCGGTTCATCTTAGGAGTAGTTCAGTAGGTTGGGCCGCCCGCGTTCGAGAGAGTTCGTCGTGATTGGAACTCTGGTTGGCCCCTCAGAAGTACCCCTTTTGTAGCTCGTGCAGTCGTTCATGCAAACCACCGATTCAACGCTCGATTCCTTCTCGCAGCAGGTTCGCTCCTGTGCCCAGCGAGTTCGCGAAAATCGCAGCTTGGCAATCGGCAACTTGTACGACTTAACATCGCAACGCTTAATTCGATTTGCTGTGACCATTACTCGCAGTCAACACGATGCGGAAGATGCTTTGCACGCTAGCTTGGTAAGAGTGTCAGAAACGCCCGAGCTGCTGCTTAAAGCCCAGCAGCCCTGGCACTACTTACTACAAATGGTGCGCAATGATGCGTTGCAGATCCTTCGACGGCGCAAACCTACTTCTCAGCTCAATCCAATACACGACCTAGTCACAGACTGTCCTATCGACGCAGTCGCTCTGGCTGAAACTCATCGCGCAGTTTGGAATGCACTCGGTAAACTGCCTTCCGAGCAAAGTGAGTTGGTTGTGTTGAAGATTTGGGAAGAGATGACCTTTCAACAAATTGCCGAGGTCTTGGATATTCCGTTAGCCACCGCATCCAGTCGTTATCGCTACGCACTTGAGAAGTTGGCTGTTTATCTACGTCAGCAACGAGAGGAGGTGGTTTATGAATAGCCTGCCACCGAACCATTGGAATGAAAGCGATTTTGCTGAGTTAGAACAGATCATTGCTGATGCGAAAGGCTATGTCGTTCCATCCGCTGACCTTCGCCCTCGCGTCATCGATTCAGTGCGTGAAGTCGACGTACAGCATGTTCATCTAGCAAAGTTACGAAACTTAATCATCTGCGCGGTCTTGTTATGGATGATAGTCATGGCCGTTTTTTTTCTGTTGAGCAGCAAGCGAAAGCAGTTCACTTCACCGACAAGTTCAGAGGTTGAACAGAAATCGATCGAGTATGCCACACAAAACGGTTACTCGAAAGACTGGGGCATGGTTGACGTGTTTAGAGAGTTGCGGGGGGGTAACGCTCCAAACACGTCTCCCTAACCTCAGCCTGTCTCGCTTCAAGATTTTTGTCGCACAAAGCTCGTGCTACACAGCTTACTCCGGCTCAATCCTTGGTTGTTCCGCGAGAGTAGTAACGCCTTTACCTGACTAAAGGTTGCTACCACCACAACTACTCTCGCGGAACTTTGATGACTCATTAACGACGCTCAACCAACTCGTTTGGACGTTTCCACATGATCGATAACTCACAAGTCGAGAAGTTTCATAAGCACTTGATTGCAATGCAATTAGCAGGCGTCGATGTACTTTCTCAACTGCTCGGTAGCTCGACTGCTTTCAATCCGAACTTCGACGTTGAAAACCCAATTGTCTCGACGGAAGCTTGGCAAGAGCGACTGCGAGCCAAGGCAGAAAAGCTGAACTCACGGCCCACTGATTCGCCCGACGAAGTGAAGTCTATCGAATCACAGTCTTTCCAAGATTACCAAGACTGCTTCAGACACTGGGTAGCCAGCGGAGAGCAGATTCAAGCGTTGCAATACCTGGCTACGGCGCATCGCGCGAACCAAGCGAATGCCGAGGGAACCAAAGTCACGCTGCTCTATCTATTGATCTATTCTTCTTTCGCGCTGATCGCTTTTCTGATTGTCGTAGGCATAACTCTGGGTTCTGTCGGTGGCTTGATAAGGCACTTGCGACTCACCACCGCGAAACCGCTTGAAGTGTTGCTCTCGTTACAACCCTTCGTCTATTGGTTGTTCGCGGCCCTCGTCATCGCCATGATTGCTTTGGCTGTGAAAATTGCTAAACACAGTCGATCGGTTCGCATGAATCGAAGTGACAAGACCTACCGTTGGTTGGCACTTTCACAACGCGCTAGTGGTATTGGCGGCCTGTCTAGTTCGGCTCAAGGCGATTCCAACGTAACCTACGACTCAGAGCCTACATCTCAAACCGCGCCGACATTTGCCGCAAGCGAATCATCTCCACTGATGAATTGGGCGACAAGCATCGATGGAAATGACCAGCATCGAACCAAAGTGCTAGGACTAGTCCATCGATTGTATCTGTGGCTGAGCAATCAGCGAGCAAAACGAATGAGTCAAACCAGACCTCAAATTCTGGGTTCTTTGATTGGAGGCTCGCTTGCGCTAGGCGTTGGGATACTGCTGTTCTATCCCTTAGTCCAAACACTGATCTCCGTCATTGATTCAGCGGGGGCACAACGATGAGTAATTTTCAGTACAAAGCAATCAATTCACGCGGTGAAGTTGTCGAAGGCCAAGTCTCCGCAACGTCAACCCGAGTTGCCTTGCTACAACTAGAGAAGATGGGGCTGAAAGTCGAGTCCATACAGAGACAAGAGATCGAACACAACGCGATCGACCCGAACTCATCGACTGACCCAAGCGAGCTGTTGGAACTTCGCAAAAGAGCTATACACAACGCAAGGCTTTGGTCAGCGCCAATGGCCGCGCTTTCGGAGGAGATTGGTTCAGATCGCATCTCCAGAACGCTTCGTCGAACCGCTCAACGGTTATCGGAAGTAAACCGTGTCGAACAGCTTTGTAGCGATACAGAGATTGCCCAAGTATTCCCCTTCGTAGTTCACGATCTGGATTCAAGTCCACTCTCAGAGTCTTGGCTTGAACGGGTGGCGAAAGATATCCAAATCAAACGGCAGTTTCGTCGCGATATGCTCATTCCTATCGTCACATTCTCCTTCTTTTGCATTTTGATGGTCCTGGGGGCCATCTGGATAATTCCGATCTTCAAAGAGATGTTTGATGATTTTGGACTTACACTTGCTCCCCCAACTCGACTGCTCTTTACGATTAGCGGTTGGATCTATCCGCACTATTTGCGTAGCTTAGTTGTACTGCTCATTGCTGGGGTCGCGATCTTTGCGCTTTGGAAAAGCAATCAGCGGTATGGATGGTTGCAGCGATTCGCTCCTAGGTTGACCGCCGGAAGCCGATCCAATCTTCGATATATGGGTCAGTTCGTACAGAACCTGGCCGAGTTTCGAAGGCTTGGGTACCCGATTCCACACGCCATGCAGTTGGCAATTGAGAGTTGCCCCAACCCATACCTCAAGAATAAAGTCTCGTCATTCGTTGATGGAGTGATGGCAGGCCAGGAGCCTAATTATAAGCTGCTGCGTGTGTTGCCCGCTTCTCTAATTGCTCTTTTGTACTCTGAGCCATCCAGCGTTGCCGGGCTTCATGAGCTGGGAGTGCTCTACAGCGATCGCGAGCGAGAAAGCTCTGGAAAACTACCGATTCTGCTCTCCCACTTGATCATCCTTGGTGTCGGATTCGTTGTAGCCTTCGCAATCATTGCCCTGTTTATGCCTCAAGTTTCCATGATCACTTCGTTGAGTTAAGAAATGCAATTCGAACAGATTCAAAACTTGAGATCCTCATGGCGAGTGTTTCGCTTTTGGCAAGTGTTCACTTCCGACAGTTCTTCACAGCGCAGCTTCTTGAAGGCTCTGTCGATTGCGATGAAGCTCTCGAGAACATCCCAGGGATTAACACCGTCCAGCTTCTTTCGTTTGTACGCGACGGAAGAGAGTTGGGTTATGCGAAAGAGAATCCACGCTTTCGCAGGCAGGCTTGAGGCCGGTGACTCGATTCCCAACGCTCTGGAGCAGGTCCCAGATCTAATTAGCGATGCAAATTTACTTGCGATTCGACTTGCTTCTCAGTCTGGCACACTACCTCAGACGATTCAGTCACTTGCCGATAGCCAAAGTTCAATTGCAGAGCCAGTGGAATCGAATCAGGGAATTTGGTCTTACTTCATCGCATTGGCTCTGGCCTTTTGCGTAGTCCTATCGTTCATACGGGCCTTGATTGTACCTACCTTTCGTGAGATGTTCGACGAATTTGGCCTCAGTCTGCCTCAACCGTTTCAGTTCGCCTTCAACCCATGGACCGATCTGCTGTTGATCGCAACACCTTTAGCTCTTATCGGCGGGTTATTTGCGCTCTGGATCGCGACCAAATATGGCTTAATGCGCAGCTTCCGCCGGAAACTTGGATCGTTCCTATCGCGTCAACAACATCGTTCAGGAATAGCTCAGACACTCAAGCTGATGTCGGAAGCGATGCAGATGGGGCGACCCGTCGCGGGCTCTCTTTCGACCTTGGCTCGCTATCACCACGACGCCAGGATTCGCACTCAATTGCTGGTTGCCAGAAACGATATGGAACTTGGTACAGACTTTGCCGAGAGCTTTAGTCAGGCAGGACTGTTGAATAAAGTGCAGGCGACTGCTTTGACGCAGTTGGAAACGAATGCGGAGCAGGGGTGGCTTATGGATCAGATGGCTGAACAAATGTTATCCGCCATAGCCTATCGTCGACGAGTTACCGCGGTCGTGATGCAGCCGCTGATTGTGCTGCTCTTTGGCGCTCCTACAATCGCAGTATGCCTCGGGATATCACTAGTTCTCATCCAAATGATCACGTCGCTTTCGTAGGAAGACCTTGATGAATCCAATACTCGAAAAGACTTGTCCTCCGTCCGTAAGGCGCAGTACTAGGAGAGGATCACTTATGACCGAAGCAATTGTCTCGGCGGTGATTCTGCTTGTCGGCATCGCTATTGTTGGCAAGTCGAGCTACAACTTTCGACGCTTATGGTCGGACACTCGGTACTATCAACTGGCAACCGATGAACTTTGCAATCAAATGCAATCGTTGACGACAATGCCGAAAGAGCAACTTGCCAACTCGGTTAGCTCGCTGAGCGTCAGCCAGGAAATCTCGCAGGTCCTTCCCGATGCGAAACTCGAGGGGCAGATCATGGAAGACTCGCTGGGTGTTCGCATTCGACTTTCGATGGATTGGAAGCGCGTGGGATCAGGCGAGCCGCTGGTTTTGATCGGCTGGCATCGTGGTTCTGTAAAGCCTTCGAACTCGAACTCGGATTCAACCTTGGGCATTGCCCCTGGTAAAGCCGCCGAGGTGCAACAATGAAGCGACGACCTGAGTTCAAAAGAGGCTTCACGTTAATTGAAACGCTGACCTATATGTTCTGCGCAGTTCTTTTACTGGGGCTGGCGATCCAGTTGATTCACAGTTCGATGGGGATATCGACCGAAGCGAAGCAACAATGGCAGCAAGATGCAACCTTGGCGCGAATGACACGAGATCTTCGTCGCGACTTAACGCATTCGTTGAAATCTGATTACAACAACGAATCTAGTGAACTCACCGTAAAGTTGGAGGATGGAACGTTAGTGAGTTGGAGCTTTGCAAAGGCGGGGGGCGGGGCTGACGAATCAATGCCACGCCGCCGCCAGATCACTACCGAATTCAGAGAAGCGAATGAGTCTTACATTCTACCGGCGAGGATTCGCACCGAAATCGTTTGCCCTCCGAATAGCTCCGCCTTCCAACTTAGAGTGACTGCCATCAATCGATACCGACAGGATGGAGAAAACAGCGTTCAACACTCGGGAGACGCGACGGAACACGTCAAGCTCATTCGCATCGTTCATGGATACTTACAATCGGAAGAGCTTAACGACGATTCAGCAAACCAATCGACGTCTACACAAACAAGTTCATCGGAGAAGCCGCAATGATCCAACGATCTTGCTCAATCCATCGAACCCAATGCCGCTCTCCGAGGCAGGGCGCTGTTTTGATCGCTGTTCTAGCCTGCATGATGATCACGATCGTGATGGTAGGCGGAGCGATGAAAAGCACCATGGCAGCTCGACGTCAATGCAAGTCTGAATTGCAGATGCAGCAAGCAGAGTTACTGCTCCAAGCCGGAATCGATCGCGTTGCTACGCTTGTCCAAGGCGACAGCTTAACAACTGCGCCTGAACTTTGGAATGCTCACAGCGCGTTGCCCGCCTACGAGGTTGCCACAGTGGAATACCAGATCGTCGAGCCTTCGGAAAACTATGCTCGCGGGCTTAAATGCACCGTCAAATTGGCGCTATCGAATCAAGCCAAGGAAATGATCCAGCTCTCGCGTGTCATTCCGATTAAGACCACCCAAGCTTCAGCCCAATCGCAAACTAATCCAGAAAGTCGCTAAGGAGAAAACTCATGAATCGTTTCACATCACGTTACTCTCGATATCTCTACCGCGGTTTCACGCTGGTCGAGCTACTAGTTGTAATCGCAATCATTGGCATCCTTGTTGGCCTATTGCTTCCCGCCGTGCAAGCCGCGCGAGAAGCCGCTCGTCGGTCCAGTTGCTCCAACAATATGATGCAGATCGGAATCGCCATGCATCACTACGAGTTCAATACCGAGAAATTGCCATCAGGTGTTGTCGACGACCAAGGACCCATCCGATACGAGCCGATTGGTAAGCACGTGAGTTGGACGGTTCACATTCTTCCGTTCATCGAAGAGCAAGTTGCTTTCGACAAGTTCGATCAGGCTGCTGGCGCCTACGCGCCAGCCAATCAGCCCGTTCGCGAACATCGCGTGCCGATGTACAACTGTCCTTCCAGCCCGCTGATGAGTTCGGCCAAAGAAGCGATCAGCTCCTACGCTGGATGTACCGGAGGCATTGAAGTTCCTATCGATACCAAGAATGGTGGTGTGTTTTACTTGAACAGCGCCACCAAGATTCGTGATATTACTGACGGAACAACGTACACCATTGCCTTCAGTGAAATTCGGGAGAACAGGTTGTTGCTGCCCTGGACCTCGGGGTCACGAGCTACACTTAGAAACACAGGCACTCAAATCAATTTCGGCGCAAAGGAATACAGAACTCAATTCGTCAGCCCTGAAGCGGACGATAAGCCATCCATTTACGTTGGTGGTTTCGGTAGCTTTCATACTGGCGGCGCTCAATGCGGTTTCGCAGATGGTAGTGTCCGATTCCTGTCTGCGACTATGGACACCGCAACATACTCTTCGATGGGCGAAAGAGCGGATGGAATGCTGATCAGTGTGGAATGATGAGGAGGAAGATGTTGAACGTATAGTGGAAAATTCTGTTTTCGAGGAAGGAGGAGAAGAAGAACGACAGGGACTGTCGTGGCACACTAAGAGGGCGGAAGAGTTTAGCCAATTGGCACGAACCGGACAAAAATGGTGTTTTTAGTAGAAAATTGACCGATTTTGGACCAAACTAGTCGCAGAAGTTTCTTACGATTGGTTCGTCGTTCGTGTTATTGGGTCTATGATTTCTCTCCAAAAACCATCAAGTCTTCAAATGTCATTGCGGCGAGAAAACCTCCGCACATTTTTTGAGTCGTCACCGACGGTCAAGCTCCTGCGTTCGAGCTTGGCTCCGATGGTGATCGACTTTTTGCACCAGACCTTTAAACTCGGCGAATCGATTTCGATCGGCTTGACGGAGCTTAAGACTCGGCTGTTGATCTATCAAGAAGAGCTTCATGAAGTCTACCCAGACTTGATGACAGGAGCCCCCGAGCGATACGTCGCCGATTGGGTCGACTCAGGTTGGCTACTACGCTTCTTGGAAGCTAGCTCTAACGAGCCACAGTACCAGTTGACACGGTACTCGGAAGAGGCGATTCGGTTTGTCGAGTCCGTTCTGGCCAAGTCAAACTCGATGGTTGGAACCGAAAGTCGACTCAAGCTTGTTATCGAAACGCTGGCAGACATAATTCGTGGAGCGTCCGCAGATCCCGAGCGACGTTTGGCCTATCTGCGAGCCCAACGGGACGAGCTAGATCGACAGATCGCGGAAATCGAGTCAGGCAAGAGCGTCGAAGTTTATCGGCCAGCTCAGATTCGCGAGCGATTCCAAACCGCGGTCGAACTGCTTCGCGCGCTTCAGTCCGATTTTCGAGCCGTGGAAGAGAAGTTCCAAGTGATTGCTCGCGATGTTCAGCAGTTGCAGGTCACCGGCCAAGACTCGCGAGGCAACATCCTCGGCTTTGCATTGGACTCGGAGGATCTACTGAAACAGCAAGACGAAGGCATCAGCTTTTTTGCGTTCGTTGCCTTTCTGTTTTCGCCGACTCAACAAGCCTCCTTGCGCAAGAGCATTGAAGAACTGCAGCAACTGGAAGCTCTGGCTGATCAATCCGATTCTCTACAGCATGTTCGCCGCATGGTTCCGTCGCTGCTGGCCGAAGCTGAAAAGGTGATGAAGACGACTGCTCGACTCTCTTCGACACTGCGACGATTGTTGGATGCGCACTCGGCCGAGCATCGCATGCGATTGGCTTCCGTTCTTCAGTCGATCAAGCAGACGGCCCTTAAGCTTCGCGAGTCGGCGCCGTTGGTTGAAGTTACTTGCAAGGTCTACGCTGACATGGAGATTGGTTCGCCGCTGGCCAGGAAGTTTTGGACGCCGAACGCAGTGTTTGAAAGTGAAGCGCCCGAAGTTCATGTGGTGGATTTGGGTAAGGCCAAAGAGATTTCCGAAGCCTATGCCAAACTGCGTCGCATCGACTTTCGCCAAATGCGAAACTGTATCCAAAAGCTAACCTACGACGGAAGTAAAGCGACGTTGAGCCAAGTTGTCTCGAAGTCCGACGGAGATCCGGGAGTCGTTGAACTGCTGGGATACGTTCAGATTGCTCACGATGATCAACATGATATCGACCCGCTACGTTCCGAAACGATTCAAGTTCATGTGGATTCTCCGGGCGTGAGTACTCTACATGTTGTGGTTCCGATGATCACCTTTTTGCCCAAAGCTTCTTCTAAGGGAAGACGTCCGAAATGATTCAGTACCTTGCCACTGATGCAGATCAACAACTGAGCAATAGTTCGGTCGCTAACACAGCGTCCTGGGGCGCTGCCGCCGTGCGATTGTTGCAAGGCGTTGTTTACCACGACGACAACGCAGATGTTTGGGAAACGTTGCGAGCCAACGTGTCTCCACTGACCGACTACTTTGCGAAGATTGGCTTGCAGTTGGTCATCGATGAAAACGATGCTATGGCCTACCTTCGTCAGCCTGACGACGAAGAGCAGACCGAGGACGCGAACTCCGTTCCCCGGCTCTTTCGTCGAACTCAAATGACTTACGAACAGACTTTGCTTTGCGTTCTGTTACGCGACCACTTGCGTGTCTTCGAGGAAGAGGATGTGCAAAACGAAAAATGCGTAGTCTTGCAAAGCGACTTGTTAGCCATCTTCGAGAACTTCTTTCCCGCGGGCAGCGACAATGTCAAAATTAACCGCAGCTTGGGAACGAATCTTCGGCGACTTGAGGAACTGAAGTTTGTTAAGCAGTTTGAGAAAGAGCCTCCAAGCTGGGAGATTCGGCGGATCATTAAGGCTCGCCTACCGCTTAGCGAGCTAGAGACGCTTCAGCAATCATTGCTCGCTCACGTTGAATCCCATCGCGATGAAGAATCGCCCCCATCAAGTTCGTAGACACATCTTGGTTTTCGCAGTGTCATCCGTGCAATCCGTGTCCAATCATCGATGGGATTGGGGAATTGGACATGTGGCGATTGCTTTTCGGCACGATGCAGAAGCGGGTGACTTTACAAACACGCGTTAGATAGCGTCCTGAAGAGGTGGCCAGCGGCCGTGTCGAACTAGCCGCCACGCGTTAGAGAGCGTCCCGCTTAGGCGGCCGGTGGCCGCTCTGAACTAGCCGCAACGCGTTAGCGTCCGGTTATGCCTGCATTTAAAAGCCGTTATTCCGCAGTTTTCGATCAGGCAAAATCTTGTTTTCGTCAACGAGTGACTTCAAATCCAAAGGAACCGGAGCCTAACGGCTGGCGGCTAGTATTCCTAAGCGGGACGCTCTC